>NZ_MQSY01000033.1:0-160233 GCF_001921245.1 Aeromonas sp. YN13HZO-058
GCTGGGGTATCCATGATGGTAGACCTCAAGGTGATGGCCTACTTCAAGATTAGCCTTTCAACACGTAATTGGGACAGAGCCTATTTTTTGGCTATGATTTATTTGCTCACTTGCACCTGCCTTGATTTTGCCCAACAATCCCTGCGCTCTATTTTGATACAAGTAACAGATATCTCTTTGTGAGGGAGTATCCCTATGGGACTCGGTGGAATTCATATCTGGCATATGTTGATCCTCTTGCTGGTCGTTGTGCTGGTCTTCGGCAGCAAGCGTCTTGCCGGTGCAGGTGAGGATCTGGGTACCGCCATCAAAGATTTTCGCAAGGCGATGCGTGACGACGCAAATCATCCGAAATAAGCAGTAGGAGTAGAAAATGTCTGTAGATGAGAAAGTTGAACTGAACGAAACCTGTGACAGCTGCGGCTGTTTTGCCGAGATCGGCACCATCATCGGCGAAGGCGACGATGTGATGGATCTGGTGATTGAAGCCGCGGCCGAGGCTGATGCCCGCGCCAAGCTGGCTGCCTATGAAGCACTGGCCAAACAGGTCACTGCCGAAGCTCAAGTGAGCAGCGAACTGACCCAGGGCGCCAACGGCGTAATCCTGAAAGCCCGCCTGCAATTCACCTGCACCGCCGAAAAACTGATTTTCGAAATGCGGGCCCGCTCTATCTGAGTGGTCTGATAACGCGGCAGGTTTGCCTGCCGTGTTGACCCTTCTGCTGTGGGTCGGCGTTCTATAGTTACTCTATCCCACAGACGTTTTTGCCCGGCGCGAGTCGGCCAACAGAAGGCGTAAACATCATGACGCAGCGATGGATCTCTGCCCCCAATCCCACTTTCTATCGTGATCCGTGCTGCCAACCCGCAGCAGGCGTGACGTTAGCGCAGGGGCAGCCATCGTGATGCGACGCTGGATCTGGGCTCTGCTGGCCCTCTGCTGTTTTCCCCTGCCGGCGGCTGAACTCAAGCCACTGCGTCTGCCCCAACCCGGGGATCTCGAAAGCATTCTGCAAAAACGCGAACTCAGGGCTCTGGTGGTCTATGAGCGCGGCTTCTATTTTCTCGATCGCGGCTCCCAGTACGGCATTCTGGTCAATCAGCTGCAAGGGTTCGAGCGCTGGCTGAACAAGACCTATCTCGCCAAGGAGAAGGTCAAGCTCAAGGTGGTCTACATCCCGGTGCGCCAGGACAAGCTGCTGGACTATCTGGCCGAGGGGCGCGGCGATCTGGTGGCGGCGACCATGACGGTGACCCCGACCCGGCGTGAACAGGTGGCCTTCTCCCGGCCGCTCATCTCTTCCATCGAGGAGTGGGTGGTAAGCCAGAACAGCCTGCCCGCCTTCAGCCGCATTACCCAGCTCTCCGGCAGGCGGGTCTGGGTGCGTGCCAGCTCCAGCTACTACGAGAGTCTGCGTCAGCTCAACTGGCTGTTTCGCGAGCTGGGGCTGCCCCCCGTCTATATCGAAACGGTGCCCGAATACCTGCAGGATGGCGATCTGCTGGAGATGGTGGCTGCCGGCATCATTCCCCTGACGGTGACCGACAGCTACAAGGGGCGGATCTGGCTGGGGGGCATGATCTCCGGCCTCAAGGCTCACAAGCTGATCCCCCTGCGCAGCAACGGCACCAGCGCCTGGGCGCTACGCAAGAACAGCCCCGAGCTGCTCAAGGCGGTCAACGGCTATCTGGCGAGCGTCAGCCGCAACAGCCTCTACAGCGACATGACCCTGCGCCGGTTGCTGGTTCACAGCGATCAGATGAGCAATATCCTGGCGCCGGATCCCATGGGGCGACTGGCGACCATTCGCAAGGTGCTGGAGAAGTACGCCAATCAATACGATCTCGACTGGCTGATGCTGGCGGCGCTCGGCTACAAGGAGTCCGGCCTCAATCCCAAGGTGCGTTCGCACAAGGGGGCCGTGGGCATCATGCAACTGCTGCCTGGCACGGGGCGGGAGGTCGGCATCAACGGCGCCAGACTGACCACCCTTGAGGGCAATGTGGAAGCGGCCTGCCGCTACATGCGGTTGATCCTCGATACCTACTTCAATGATCCCAAACTGGATCGGCTCAACCGCCACCTGTTTGCCCTCGCCGCCTACAACGCGGGGCCGAACCGGGTGCAGGCGCTGCGGGGCAAGGCAGAGAAGCTGGGGCTCGATCCCAACGTCTGGTTCGGTAACGTGGATCAGCTGGTGGCCAACGAGGTCGGACAGGGGCCGATCAACTATGTCGGCACCATCTACAAGTACTACGTGGCCTATCGTTTCAGCCTGCCCCAGATTGAGGGCAAGGCTGCCGCTATCGAAGCGGCTCAGCCCTGAGCCGGTTGACCGGCAGGGTTGCCTGCACGGTCGGCAATTGCCAGCCACCGTCCCTGTGTTGCAAAAACCAGTGGGCGGGGCCGGTAGCCGGGATGAGATCTGGCTGGCTGAGCTGGCCCAGATAGCGCAACATCGGGGTATCATGCAGTTCCATCAGCAACTCCTTTTGAATATGTGAAGAGGCTCGCCAGCGTTATGACACCCGGCCATGACAGCAGGATGACACCATGATCCCCGGATCCTTTGCCCTGATCGACGATCCCCTGCTGGCACTCAAGGTGCGTTGCCACTGGATCCGCCATGCCCGCGAGCGGATCCAGGCGCAGTACTACAGCTGGGAGGAGGACAGCAGCGGCAAGCTGCTGCTGAGCGAGCTGCTCCACGCCGCCCGACGTGGCGTCAAGGTGCAACTGCTGGTGGATGATCTCTATGCCGGTGACAACCGCTTTCTGGAGATGGTGGCTCACTATCCGGGGATAGAGGTGCGGCTGTTCAACCCCTTCTGGCTGCGGGGCTGGCGCCCGCTGGCACTGTTGCTGGAGGGGCTGCTCAGCTTTCGCCGCATCAACCACCGGATGCACAACAAGCTGCTGCTGGTGGATGGCAAGCTGGCGCTGATCGGCGGGCGCAACATCGGCGATCGCTACTTCGGTCTGGATCCGCAAGCCCCCTTCGTGGATCTCGATCTCGCCTGTCAGGGGGGGCTGTGCCAGCAGATGGCGCAGGGGTTCGAGCAGTTCTGGCACAGCCGCTGGAGCCACCCCATCCGCCATCTGCTGCGCCGTGAGCTGCTGCCCGCCGAAATAGAGGTGGTCAACGACTTCCTGTTCACCATGACGGATCCGGCGGTGGCGACGGTCTATGATCTGCCCGCAGCGCTGTTTGACGAGAGCGATGTGCCGCTGCAGTGGCATGAGGGGCGGGCCGAGGTGTGGTTCGACCGTCCCGGCAAGGGGCTGATCTCCCGTCCCACCACCGCCCGTCAGCTGTGGCGCCAGTTGGCAGACAATCCCGGCTCGCTGGGGTTGGTGACCCCTTACCTCATTCTTACTCGCGGGTTTCGGCACCGTCTGGCGCGGCTGTGCCAGCAGGGGGTCGCCATCGACATTCTCACCAACTCGCTGGCCAGTACCGATGTGCCGCTGGTCTATGGCGCCTATCAGCGCTATCTCGGCTGGTTGCAGCGCCGCGGGATCCGGGTTGCCGAGTTTGATCATGGTCACGGCAGCCTGCACGCCAAGCTGATCTTGCTGGGGCAGGAGCGGGCGCTGTTTGGCAGCCTCAACCTCGATCCCCGCTCGCTGTTTCTCAATACCGAACTGATGCTGCATCTGCACTGCCCGCCGATCTGCGAGGCGCTGCGAATGTGGCTGGCTCGCTGGCAGGAGCAGGCCGATGGATCGCCGCGCAAACCCGAGGGATGGTCAAGGCGGTTGATCGCCCGCCTGAGCGACTGGTTGCCACTGCGCCGCTGGCTGTGAGGCGGCCATTTTTTGTGCGAGATCTCGCAAAGCCTTGTAAGCCATTGCAGACGACCCTTGCGGGTGAATAACCATGCGTGAATCTATCTGGCTGTTTTATAACAATTTCGTGGTGATGATAGGGCTGTTTTTTGTACTTCAATGTGAATGGAATGGGCATAAAAACGTTTTTTATTTTGTTTTTTTGCGTAATATTTCAGTTGCAAGGACAAACACGGCGGCTTGTCTGCCGTGTGGACGAGGGTTGTAATGGGTTGCTGGCCAGTTGCTTCGCGGCAATGGGCGCACACTTCAGATGGGTCGCGAACTATCGGAAAGTGAAACAGAGACCCGGCGTGGCCGGACTCCAATATGGAACATGCTATTTGCGAGGGGGTGACATGGACATGTCACCCCACTTTTTTTGGCTGCTCGCCATCGTTTACCCTTTTCCATGACCATCGACCATCGACCATCGACCATCGACCATCGACCATCGACCATCGACCATCGACCATCGACCATCGACCATCGACCATCGCCCATCGCCCATCGCAAGAGCCGCAGAGGGCAAGGCAATAAAAAGAGGGCCGCAATAGCGGCCCTCTGTCTCATCTGCCCGGTGGATTAACCGGCCTTGATGCTGCGGCGACGCTGCAGCCAGACGATCACTCCGAAAAGCAGGAAGCCCGGGATCCACATCCACTCCTTGGTCCAACGCTCGGTTGGCGCCTTGACGGTGAGGATCTCCTGATCGAACTCCAGCCCCATGGTGGCGGCCGGGCTGCCAAAGGCGACGTTGTCGATCAGCGTCTTGCCATCCTGCTCATAGAGGCTCAGCCCCAGATTGGCCAGCCGCTCCTCGCCATCCGCGCCATCCGGTACGGCGATCAGCAGGGTGAACTTGCGCGGTTTGCCCACCGCATCTTCACCGAGGATCCGCAGCCGCAGGGTGCTCTCCGCTTCCACTTCGCCCATGGTTTGGGCCAGTTGGGCTGGCGGGGTCTCGCGATAGGGATCGTGTACCATGTCCATCCAGAAACCCGGGCGGAACAGGGTGAAGGCGACCAGCAGCAGCAGCACGCTCTCGTACCAGCGGCTCTTCACCAGGAACCAGCCCTGAGTGGCGGCGGCGAAGATCAGCATGGCGATGGTCGCCACGATGAAGATCAGCACGCCGTGGGCGAAGTCCACGTCGATCAGCAGCAGATCGGTGTTGAAGATAAACAGGAACGGCAGCGCCGCGGTACGCAGGCTGTAGTAGAAGGCGGTGATCCCGGTCTTGATGGGATCGCCCTTGGAGACTGCGGCTGCCGCGAAGGAGGCCAGCCCCACCGGTGGCGTCACATCTGCCATGATGCCGAAGTAGAAGACGAACAGGTGCACTGCGATCAGCGGCACGATCAGCCCGTTTTGCTGCCCCAGCGTCACTACCACCGGTGCCAGCAGGCTGGACACCACTATGTAGTTGGCGGTGGTGGGCAGCCCCATGCCGAGGATCAGGCTCAGCAGGGCGGTCAGCAGCAGCATCAGCAGCAGATTGCCCATGGAGAGGAACTCCACCAGATCCGCCAGCACCAGACCGACCCCGGTCTGGGATACTGCACCGACAATGATCCCCGCGGTGGCGGTGGCAATGCCGATACCAATCATGTTGCGGGCACCGGCGACCAGCCCTTCCCGCAGATCCACCACGCCGTCCACGACAGTGCCGTAGTCGTGCTTGCCATCCTGGCGCAGCCAGTTGAGCAGCGGGCGCTGGGTCAGCAGAATGATCACCAGCATCACGGTACCCCAGAAGGCCGACAGCCCCGGCGAGAGGCGCTCCACCATCAGGCACCATACCAGTACCACCACCGGCAGCAGGAAGTGCAGACCGGAGAGCAGTACGGCGCGGGTATCGGGCAACTCGGTGAGCGGCTTGTCGGGATCTTCGGCGGGCAACGGTTCATTGCTGGCGGCGATCTTCAACAGGGCCACATAGGTGGCAGCCAGCAGTACCGAGATCCCCGGCAGGGCGTAGTCACCCAGCGCAGGTTTGAGCCAGCCGAGGCCATAGTAGACCGCCAGTGACAGGCCGCTGATGAGGGCCGCGCCAAAGGCGAAGCCGGTCAGGCGGCGCAGCCAGGGTTTGGGCTGATGGTTACCGATGGGCTGCATGCCAAGTTTCAGCGCCTCCAGATGAACGATGTAGAGCAGCGCGATATAGGAGATGGCGGCAGGCAGGAAGGCGTGCTTGATGATCTCTACATAGGGGATGCCCACATACTCCACCATCAGGAAGGCGGCAGCCCCCATCACAGGTGGCATGATCTGGCCGTTGACCGAGGAGGCCACTTCGACAGCCCCCGCCTTCTCTGAGCTGAAGCCTACCTTCTTCATCATCGGAATGGTGAAGGTGCCGGTGGTCACCACGTTGGCAATCGACGAGCCGGAGATGAGACCGGTCAGGCCGGAGGCGACCACTGCCGCCTTGGCCGGGCCGCCGCGCAGGTGACCGAGCAGGCTGAAGGCGAGCTGGATAAAGTAGTGACCGGCACCGGCCCGCTCCAGCAGGGCGCCAAACAGCACGAACAGGAACACGAAGCTGGTTGAGACGCCAAGGGCGATGCCGAATACCCCTTCGGTGGTGATCCACTGGTGGTTGGCCAGCGCGCTGAAGCTTACCCCACGGTGCGCCAGCAGCCCCGGCATCCAGGGGCCCGCCAGGCTGTAGACCAGAAAGACGATGGCGATGACTGCCAGTGCCGGCCCCAGCGCGCGGCGCGCCGCTTCCAGCAGCAGCGGAATGCCGATGCAGGCGGTCACCAGATCGGCGGTGGTCAGGGTACCGGGACGCAGCGCCAGCGCTTCATACATCACGAACAGGTAAGACGCGGCGCCAGCAGCAATCAGGCCGAGAGCGATATCGCCGAGGGGGACCCGATCTCGCGGCGAGGAGCGAAATGCCGGGAACACCAGAAAAGCCAGCAACAGGGCAAAGGTGAGGTGAATGGAGCGGGTTTCGGTGTCATTGAGTACGCCAAATCCCACCATGAAGGGGAGTGGCGAGGCGATCCAGAGTTGGAACAGCGACCAGGCCAGCGCCAGTGCTGTGATGATCCAGCCCAGCGGGCCCAGCGGCAGGCGAGCGCCCACATCCTGGGCGATCAGTTCCTCGGTAGAGAGTTGTTTATCTTGCATAGGGTTAACTTGTGCCAACGAGTACAACAAGAGCGACACCCGCCCCCGCAATCAGGCGGCAGACGGGTGTCGAAGAGAGTGACAAAGGCCCCGGGGCCTTCAATCAGAGCCAGCCGCGCTCTTTGTAGTAGCGGGCAGCCCCTTCATGCAGCGGTGCAGAGAGACCCACCTTGATCATGTCGGCCTCTTTCAGGTCGGCAAAAGCAGGGTGCAGGCGCTTGAAGCGATCCAGGTTGTCGAACACCGACTTGACCAGCTGATAGACCACTTCCGGATCAGTTTTGGCGCTGGTGGAGAGCACCGCTTTGCCACCGATAGAGGGGGTCGGCTTGTCGCTGCCCTTGTAGATGCCGCCCGGGATTTCGGCCTTGCTGTAGTAGCTCTTCTCGGCCAGCAGCTTGTCGATGTCGGCGCCGGTCACAGGTACCAGTACTGCATCGGTGGTGGTGGAGGCTTCCTGAATGGCGCCGTTCGGGTGACCCACGAAGTAGCTCATGGCGTCGATGTTGTTGTCACCGAGGGCGGAGGCCTGTTCGGCCGGTTTCAGCTCGGAGACCAGACCGAAGTCACCCTTCTTCCAGCCTTTGACCGCCATGATCTCTTCCATGGTGTCACGCTGGCCGGAGCCCGGGTTGCCGATATTGACGCGCTTGCCCTTCAGATCGTCGAAGCTGGCGATCTTGGCATCGCGGCGAGCCAGGATGGTGAACACCTCGCTCTGCAGGGAGAAGACGGCGCGAATGTCATCCATGGCCCCTTCGGCCTGGAACGGCGGCAGCCCTTTCATCGCCTTGAACTGGTGGTCGGATTGCATGATGCCGAAGTTGAATTCGCCGCTACGGATGCCGTTGACGTTGGCCACGCCGCCGCCACTGGCCGGGGCGTTGCACTTGATCTGGTGATCGGCAGCGCCGCGATTGAGGAAGCGGCAGATCGACTGGCCAGCGACATAGTAGACGCCGGTCTGACCGCCGGTGCCTATGGTCACGAAGCGCTCCTGCGCTTGTACCGGACCACCGAATGAGACACCGACCAGAGCCGCCGACAGGGCGCACGCCAAAGTTAATCCTTTCATTTTTTCTCCCTTTTCTTTGATTTTGTTTATCCGTTCCCCGGATAAATTGATGGCAACCCCGTTCTGCGCCGGGCTTGCCCACTCTTCTCGTTGCACGAAAGCGGGGGAGTTGATCACCCCTTTCCGGCAGTCACCCCCATCCTGTGGTGAGGCTACCGACCTCCTGTCGGTCGAAGATAAATTGGCCCCTGAGGGGCCAAATAAAAAGTTGCAAGCACTCCGATTAAGCACATTCACCCAACATAAATCAAACGAAATGGCAAAATCACGGAGTTAAATCTTGAGAAACATGACCTCGATCATTCATTTTCTAGCCGCAGATTAATTTGATATGGAGGGAAATGGAAGAGGGAAAAACTACGAGGGGATTCTTATGCGGCCCTTGCGTGACAAGGGCCGGAGTCATGATGGATCAGTTGGCCGGGGCGGCCAGATCCAGGATAAAGGCGTATTCCAGCGCGATATCCTCGTAGGCTTTGAAGCGGCCCGACTTGCCACCGTGGCCGGCGTCCATGTCGGTGTTCAGTAACAACTTGTTATCATCCGTTTTCAGCTCGCGCAGCTTGGCGACCCACTTGGCTGGCTCCCAATACTGCACTTGCGAGTCGTGCAGCCCGGTGGTGACCAGCAGGTTGGGGTAGGCTTGTGCCTTGACCTGATCGTAGGGGCTGTAGCTCTTCATGTAGTCGTAGTAGCGCTTCTGGTTCGGGTTGCCCCACTCGTCATACTCCCCGGTGGTGAGGGGAATCGACTCGTCCAGCATGGTGGTGACCACATCGACGAACGGCACCTGCGCTACCACGCCGCGATAGAGTTCAGGCGCCTGATTGATGACCGCTCCCATCAGCAGACCACCGGCGCTGCCCCCCATGGCGTAGACCTGATCCCTGGCACCGTAGCCTTGCTCCACCAGCGCTTTGGTGACATCGATGAAGTCATTGAAGGTGTTCTGCTTTTTCAGCAGTTTGCCATCTTCGTACCAGTGACGGCCCAGCTCTTCACCACCCCGGATATGGGCGATGGCGTAGACGAAGCCGCGATCCAGCAGGCTCAGGCGCGAGCTGCTGAAGTCGGGATCCATGCTGGCGCCGTAGGAGCCGTAGCCATAGACCAGCAGCGGATTCTTGGGCGCATCGGCCTGCTCTTTCTTGAACTTGTCCTTGCGATAGACCAGCGACACCGGCACCGCTACGCCGTCGCGGGCGGTCACCCAGAGTCGTTCGCTGGCGTACTGGTCGGCCTTGAAGCCTGCCACCGGCTGCTGCTTGAGCAGGGTGCGCTTGCCGCTCGCCATATCCAGTTCATAGGTGGAGGCAGGGGTGGTCATGGAGGAGTAGCCATAGCGCAGGGCGCTGGTATCCGGCTCCGGGTTGTAGGCGAGCCAGGTGACATAAGCGGGATCGTCGAAGGCGATCTCCTTCTCGTCACCGCTCTGCCAGTTGATCTGGCGCAGTCGGGTCAGCCCCTTGTTGCGCTCTTCCAATACAAGCCAATCCTTGAACAGGGCGTAGCTCTCCAGCAGCACGTCCGGATTGGGGGCGATCACCGCCTTCCAGCGATCAACCGGGCTCTCTTTGGTCTCGTAGAGGCCGAAGTTCTTGCCGTCCTTGTTGGAGCGCACATAGAAGCGGCCGCGGTAGTGATCCAGGCTGTATTCGTGATCCACCTGACGGGGCAGGAACAGGCGGGGGGCGTGCTCCGGCTGGTTGGCATCGATCAGCCGCGCTTCGCCGGTGGTAGTGCTGGAGAGGGCGATGACGATGAAATCTTCCGAGGTGGTGGCGTAGAGGCTGACGTAGAAGGAGTCATCCTTCTCCTCGTAGACCAGCTTGTCCGTGGCCGGATCCGTCCCGAGCGTATGGCGATAGACCTGATAAGGCAGCAGGGTCTGCGGGTGCTTGCGCACATAGAAGACGGTCTTGTTGTCGTTGGCCCACACCAGATTGCCGGAGGTATTTTCCAGTTTGTCGGTGGCCCACTGGCCGCTCTCCAGATCGAGGAACTGGATCTGGTACTGACGGCGGGAGAGGAAATCTTCCGCCACCGCCAGCCAGCGGTTGTTGCGGCTCACCTCAAGGGCGCCGAGGGCATAGAACTCGTGCCCTTCCGCCCGCAGGTTGCTGTCGAGCAGCAGACTTGACTGCTCTTCACCGAGCTTGGTGCGCGAATAGATCCCGTACTCCTTGCCCGGCTCATAGCGGGTCTGGTAGCGGTAGCCATTCTTCACATAGGGCACCGACTCATCCTGTTGGGGGATGCGGGCCACCATCTCTTTGTAGAGCTGTTCGCGCAGGGGCTGGGTCGGCTTGAGCATGGCCTCGGTATAGGCGTTCTCGGCCTCGAGGTACTGCAATACTTCCGGCGCCTGACGCTGGTCGTCGCGTAGCCAGTAGTAGTTGTCGATGCGGGTATCCCCGTGTTTTTTCAGGGTGCGGGGATGTTTGGCGGCCACGGGCGGCTGGATTGGATGTTCGCTTGTCAGCATGACGGGCTCTTCATTGGCATAAGTGGGGGGGAGAACTGTCAGAAAGGCTAGCAGCAGAACTCCTCGGGAAAAGGTAAACATGTCGCATCCTTGGCGCTGGAAAGGGTTGGTAGACCTGAGCATCGGCTCCATGAATTGGCATTAAATCTGCCCCTTGTTGCCGGAGGTTGCAAGCAATCCCTTGTTATTGCAGGAAATGTAATCAAAAAAAGCCGCTATCTCGCGATAGCGGCCCTCTTTCTGGCCATGAGCGGCAAGAGTCCGCTCAGGTGTGCCTCACATGATATGGGAGTGCCCTCTCATGACCAGTTTTCGTCAGCCGGGGTAGCTCGACCAGCGGTTGGTCGCGCCCTCGTTGCTGATACTCAGTACCTCATAGGGATGGCCCGGAATATCCATGCCCGGCGCACTCTGGGGCATGCCCGGAATGGTCAGGCCGCGGATCGCCGGTTTTTCCCTGAGCAGCTTCTGCACATCGGCGGCCGGTACATGCCCCTCGATCACATAGCCATTTACGATACCGGTATGGCAAGAGGCCAGTTCCGGCGCGATACCGTATTGCTGCTTCACTGCGCCGAGCTGTTCGGTTTCGATGACGTCCAGTTCGAAGCCATTCTGCTCCATGTGCTCGTTCCAGCTTTGGCAGCAGCCACAATATTTGGATTTGTAGACGGTCATCTTTTCGGCCGCGAGGGCCGAAAAGCTGACGGTACCGGCCAGCATGGCCAGTAACAGGGGTTTGTACATTACTCACCTCAGATTCAAGAAAAGTTGCCCGATACGGGATGAATTTCAGATCTGGGGGCGAGGGGGACGTTCGAGCCGCTCGCACGGGGCGTCCGGCATATAGAGAGAGGGGGAGGCGAAGTCGGGGGTATCCGGTTCCAGCACGGCGACCGTCAGGCTGTCGCTGCCCACCAGCGTCATCGAGAGGGCGGTGGTAAAGCTGCCGCAGGGCATCGCTTTTTCCAGCGTGCGCTCGCTCTGGCTGCAGTGGGTGGTCAGGGTACAGAGGTCGGTTGCGGCCCGGCTGCCAAACGACATCAACACCAGCACCAGACTCCACAAGGGGAGCCAGCGACGGGCGTGAGCGAGTTGGCGACGGGTGAGAACCATGGAATGACTCGGAAATAACAAGGGGCACATGGTAACCCTGTGCCCCGGGGGAGGGTCAAGCCCTCCCCATGGTGTCAGTCAGCTGGATTCAAGGTTGCTGACGGGTCGCCGCCAGCACTATCTCGCGCACGCAGACGTTGGCAGGCTGGTTCCAGGCGTAGAGCACGGCATCGGCGATCACTTCCGGCGCAATGACGCCGCCCATCTGATCTTTCCAGTCGTGGTAACCGGCCTTGATGCTCTCGTCAGTGGTATGGCTGAGCAGCTCGGTCTCGACCGCACCCGGGGCAATGGTCACCATCCGCACGCCGACATCGGCCACCTCTTCCCGGATGTTCTCGGTCAGGGCGTGCACGGCGAACTTGGTGGCGCAGTAGGCAGCATGGTTCGGGAAGGTCTTGCGACCGGCGATGGAGCTGATGTTGATGATGGTGCCGCTGCGGCGCTCCTTCATGCCTGCCAGCACTGCGTGGACGCCGTTCAGCACCCCCATCACGTTGATGTTGAGCATCTGCTGCCATTCGGCGGGATCCTGCACATCGGCCTGACCCAGCAGCATGACACCGGCGTTGTTGACCATGCAGCCCACCGGGCCAAATTTGGCTTCTGCCTGCTGGACGGCGGCTTTCATGGCGGCGGTGTCGGTGACATCGACCCCGATGCAGAGGGTATTCGGCAGACCGAGATCCTGCATCGGCTCGACCCGGCGGGCCAGCAGCAGCAGCGGATGACCGGCGGCAGAGAAGGTACGGGCGATGGCGGCACCGATCCCGGCGGAGGCACCGGTGATCACGACGAGAGATTTGGACATGGGTCTTTCCTTCTGATTCAAGAGTCGGTTTGAGCAAACAGGTGGCTGGCCAGCACGGAACCCAATCACTATAGTCACTGCATCTATAAGTGATAAATATTGTTTTCCGCTGGTTATCATCTGAAAAAACTATGGTTGGTTTATGCTGGACTTGAGATTGCTGCGTTTTTTCATCGCCATCTATGAAGAGAAGAACATCACGGCGGCGGCCGAGCGCTGCCACGTCAGCCAGCCCTCCCTCTCGGCAGGGCTGCGCCAGCTGGAAGAGGCGCTCGGTGACAGCCTGTTTGTCCGGGGCAAGAAGGGGGTGGTGGCGAAAGATCCGGCCCACTATCTCTATCCCCACGCGGTCAAGCTGGTGGAGGAGGCGCGCCGTCTGCCGGAGCTGTTTCGCCAAAAAGCGACGCGTGCGCGGCTCAATATCGCCATCATGCCGGACTTGAGTCGCCGCCGGGTGGCCGGGCTGCTGCAGCAAGTACAGCGCGTGTTGCCGCAGCTGGATCTCACCCTCTCCGATTACACCACGCCCGCCGACTGTCGCTTGACGCTCGATGCCCTGCGTCGGGAGGACGAGATCTTCCTGCCGCTGTGGGAGGAGGATTACGTGCTCTGCGTGCCGGTCGACCATCCATTGGCCAGTCGCGGGAGGATCGAATTGGCCGAGCTGCAACATTATGATTTTATTGAGTGCCCGCCTTGCGAGGCGCACCAGCAGACCATAGGCCTGCTGGCTTGTGACCGGCTTACCCTCAATCTGGTGGCCAAGGCCGAGAGCAAGGGGTTGGTGATGGCGCTGGTGCTGGCGGGGGTCGGCATCAGTTTTCTGCCGGACGGGCTGGTGGAGGATGAGGCGGGGCTCTGTACCCTGCCGGTGAGCGGGCCGCGGATGTTTCGCCGGATCGGCCTCTGCTATCCCGCCCACCAGACCCTCAATCCGGCGCTGCGGGAGCTGATCCCCGAGTTGGCAGGCTATGGCGCTTCCTGATAAGGTCGCTTTCCTGTGCACCTTTACGATGCAGCTTCCCAGACTCCCCTTTTCTGTTTACCGCGCCTTGCGCCGCAAGGCTTTGTTCGGGTGATGTGGTCATGAAACGCATTCTGGTTATTTTTTCCCATCCCGCTCTGCAGAGCTCGCGGGCCAACAAGCAGCTGTTGCAGGCGATTGAGGGGCTGGAGGGGGTCACGGTTCACGACCTCTACCAGCACTATCCCGACATGTTCATCGATGTGAAGCGGGAGCAGGCGTTGCTCTCCGAGCACGATATCATCGTCTTTCAGCACCCGTTTTACTGGTACTCCTGCCCGGCCATCATGAAAGAGTGGATGGATCTGGTGCTGGAGTATGGTTACGCCTACGGCCCCGAGGCCCACGCTCTCAAGGGCAAGCAGTGGCTGAGCGCCATCACCACCGGCGGGGCGCCGGAGTCCTACTGCAGCGAGGGGTACAACAGCCGACCGTTGCTCGATTTTCTGCTGCCATTTCAACAAGCTGCCAGATTGTGCGGCATGAACTGGTTGCCCCCTTTCGTGCTGCACTCCTTTCACAAGATCAAGGATCCCGCCGCCCTGCGCCGCTGCGGTCAGGATTACCGCCAGCTGCTCTGCGCCCTGCGTGACGATCAGCTGACTCCGGAGCAATTGGCCGGGCGCCCTTATCTACGCGATCTGCTGGAGGTGATCTCATGAAACACGGGCAGCTTGTTGGCCGAGCTCATGAGCCAGACCAGATGTTCACACGGAGGGCTGACTGATGGGCCACGGGATCCTGTTTGATGCCTTTATCTACCTCTCTGCCGCCGTCATCGCAGTGCCGCTGGCCAAGCGCTGGGGGCTGGGCTCGGTGCTCGGCTATCTGCTGGCGGGGATCATCATCGGCCCCTTCCTGCTGGGGCTGGTGGGGGAACAGAAGGATGTGATGCACTTCGCCGAGTTTGGCGTGGTGCTGATGCTGTTTCTGGTTGGCCTGGAGCTCAGACCGGCGCTGCTGTGGCAGCTGAAAGGGCCGATCCTCGGCACAGGTGGCTTGCAGGTGTTGCTCACTACTGCCGCGCTGACTGGAGTCGTACACCTTATTGGTCTGCCGCTGCAACAGGGGCTGGCTATTGGCCTGATCCTGGCGCTCTCCTCCACCGCCATCGTTCTGCAGAGCCTGCAGGAGCGCAAGCTGATGCAGAGCGAGAGCGGTCGCTCCGCCTTTGCCGTACTGCTGTTTCAGGACATCGCCGTCATTCCGATCCTGGCGCTGCTGCCGCTGCTGGCCATGGCGCCGGTCGCCAGCAATGGTGGCTCCGAGCTGGCAGGTTGGCAGCATGGTCTGCTGGTGGTCGCAGCCATCTCCGGCATAGTGCTGGGTGGTCACTATCTGATGCGGCCGGTGTTCCGGGCCATCGCCCAGTCCCACATGCGGGAGATCTTCGTCGCTGCCGCCCTGCTGCTGGTGATCGCTATCGCCGTGCTGATGGAGTCGGTGGGGCTCTCGCCTGCACTTGGCTCCTTCCTCGCCGGTGTGGTGCTGGCCGACAGCGAATATCGCCACGAGCTGGAGGCAGACATTGAGCCGTTCAAGGGCTTGCTGCTCGGCCTGTTCTTTATGTCGGTGGGGGCTGGCATCAACTTCGGCCTGTTTGCCGAACATCCTTTTCTCATCCCGACGCTGGTGGTGGGGCTGATGGTGCTCAAATGGCTGGTGTTGATGGCACTCGGCTTCATCATCCGCATCTCGCCGAGTCAACGCTGGACCTTCGCGCTGGCGTTGGCGCAGGGGGGCGAGTTTGCCTTCGTACTCTTCTCGTTTGCCGCCCAGAACCGGGTGCTGCCCGGTGAGACCATCTCGCTGCTGACGCTGGTGGTGGCGCTCTCCATGGCGCTGACCCCGCTGCTGCTGATCCTCAACGATCGGGTGATCCAGCCCTGGTTCGATTACCGTAACCAGAGCGACGCGCCGCAGCATGAGCAGCCGGAGCTGGTGGAGCATCCGGTGATCATCGCGGGCTTCGGCCGTTTTGGTCAGATCGTAGGGCGTCTGCTGCATGGTCACGGCATCGGAACCACCATCCTCGAGCAGGATGCCAGCCAGATAGAGACCCTGCGCAAGTATGGTTATCAGGTGTTCTATGGCGATGCCAGCCGGATCGACCTGCTCCATGCCGCAGGGGCGCACAAGGCGAAGCTGCTGGTGCTCTCCATCAACGATCCCGCCACCTCGCTGGCGGTGATTGAGATGGTGCAGAAGCACTTCCCGCACCTGAAGATCCTGGCGCGAGCGCTGGATCGACCCCATGCCCACGAGATCCTGCGACACGGGGTCGAGAGCGTACACCGGGAAACCCTGGGTTCGGCGGTCGATCTGGGGGTGGAGGCCCTGACCCAGCTTGGGTTTAGAGCCAACCAGGCCTGGCGGGCGGGGCAGACCTTCAAGCAGCACGATAACTGGTTGTTGCGCGAGCAGGTCAACTATCTGGACGACGAACACACTTATATCAACAAGAGCCTGCAATACCGAGAGATCCTCTCCGATCTGTTGCAAGACGACGAGGAGGGGCAGGAGCGTATCCATGCCCACAACTGGAACAGCGGGCTACCCGACGACGACAAGGAAGCAAAATGATTGCCTATTACCCCATGTTCAAACACCTGCATATGACGCTGGCGCTGGTCAGCCTGCTGCTCTTTATCTATCGCTGGAGTCTGGCGCTGGCCGGCAGCGATCGGTTGCAGCAGAAGTGGCTGAAGATCCTGCCCCATATCAACGACACCTTCCTGCTGCTGTTTGGCGTGCTGCTGGCGGTGACCTTGCAGCTGAGCCCCGGCCAACAACCCTGGCTGATGGCCAAGCTGATTGCACTGGTGCTCTATATCGGTCTGGGTGTCATGGCGCTCAAGCGCCCGGCCCGCGGTCAGAAGCTGGTGGCCGGTGTGGCGGCGCTGGCGGTGTTTGGCTACATGGTCGGTGCAGCCGTCACCAAATCAGCCTGGTCGTGGCTGCTGTAAATGAGTCGGGGGAGGTACGCCTCCCCCTATCGAGATATTATTCTGTTTAATTATTTTATTTTGGATTGTTTACCTGTCGCAAGTTCATCCCCTAGAACTTTAATTTGATGGTTTTGTTGCTGATTTTATCCCTCTCCGCCCCTGCCTTTTTCATCTTTTCTCTTATATATCAATATCATGGTTGTATTTGTATGAAAATGGCGACAGTTGTCGTAGCAAAACTTGCGACATAGACTGTCGCAAGTCGCGACTAGCATACAGTCAACGCTAAACCAGTGAAGGCAAGCACCATGAGCAAGAAGCTGTTACGACAACTGACCTTGGCGCGTTGCATCCCGCACCGCCCTTACAAGCTGACCGCCAGCCAACTCCAGGTAAAACTGGAAGAGGAAGGTATCCACGTCAGTCTGCGTACCGTGCAACGGGACCTGGAGGAGATGTCCGGCATGGGACTGTTCGACCTCACCTCGGACGAGCGCAGCAAACCCCATGGCTGGTGCTTCGAGCGCCACGGCCTCAATGACTTTGCCAATATCATGCCGCTCTCGCTGGCGGTGGCCCTGAAAACCTGGAGTGATCAGGCGAGCCAACTGTTGCCGGCGAGTGTACTGACCGAATTGAACCCGCTGGTCGACAAGGCGAGCCAGGTGATCCGCGACAGCCAGAGTGAACTGGCCGAACGCTGGTTGGAGAGTGTCCACCAGTCACCGCGTCCGTTTGCCGGCAACCCGGAGATCCGCCGCAGCACCCTGATCCGCGATGCGCTCTGGCGTGGTCGCAAGTTCAGTGCCGAGATCCAGCGCGTGATCAAAGAGCGCACCGTGTGGCTCTGCTACGACCGTATCAACCCGCTCGGCATTCTCAATCAGCCGGACGGTCCAATCCTGCTCTGCACCCTCTCCGAGCTGGATCCCAAGGTCTACGGCATCCCGTTTGACCATATCAAGAACGTGGAGCTGACCAACTTCAGCGCCACCCAGCCGAAGGATTTCAATATCCAGAAGCTGATCCGCGATCAGGGCTATCAGGATGTGAGCGGCCCGATCCGCTTCGTCGGCCGGATCGATGCCAACAGCCAGTCGCTGGTGGATAACCAGATCCCCGGCAACAATCCGCGCATGACCCGCTATGACAAGCGCAGCGTGGTGGTGGAGACCGAAGTGCAGGACACCCCGGAGTTTCGCAGCTGGCTGAACAACATCAGCGGTGAACTGGAGGTGCTGGCACCGGAATCGCTGCGCAAGGCCTATCTCAATCCGGCCAACCGCTTGAGCTGATTAAGAAATTGCATGTGAAGAGTCGAGCCTGGTCTCGGCTCTTTTTTTTGCTGTTTTTTTAAGCATATTTATTCAACTAATTTTTAAGTCTTAACGACAGGATTGAACCGTTTTCCTGCCCCGTTTTTGGGGGCGAAACCCGTGTAAGAGATCTGCCATAGCCACTGTAAGAGGCTGGCGCTTTGAACCGTACGCGAAGCCATGCCAGAATGATCGAGCTTTCCTGTGAAACTAATTAACTGGCTGATATTAAAGGGTTAGTTTTTAAGTTTGTTTTTTGAAATGGGAGCGGCATCAGATCTTTATCATCGGATGGCCCTTGTTCGAGGGGCGCATTTCCTTACTATGGGTCTCACAAGGACGGAGCTGGTCCGGCAGGATGCAGGGCAGCGCATAAAGATGGAATAGTCCGCAGGATGTGGACAAGGGACACCTCAGGATGAGCTCGATAATCAGGATGATTATCGTCACGGATGAATAAAGGAACACCGCAGGACGCGGCAGGACACTCTCGGGATGAGAGCAGAACGAACGGAACCTCGTTCTTCAGGATGAACAGGACCTCGCCGGATGCGAGAGGAATACTTCAGGATGAAGTGAGATAACCCGGATGGTTATCGGTCAGGACGACGCAAGGACCCCCACAGGACGTGGTAATGGACACCTCCAGGACGGAGACAGTGAAGCAGTTCAGGATGAATTGCCAGGCCAGGAACGCCGCAGGACACGCCAACGGATTGGAAAGGGGATATTCCAAAGGATTAGGATAACGTCAGGGATTGCAGGGAGCATTGCAGTTCTACGGACAGGACGACACGACTCTAGGGGACGGCTACCGCCGTCCCCTTTTCTTTTATGGTTTGCCGGAGAGATTGCCGCGCTGGGCGGCGTTGACGATCTCTTGCAGGCGCTGACGAATGTCGACCATGCCAAACACACCAAATATCAGCACAGTGACAAACTCGGTCTTGGTGACCGCGAAGTAGCGTTTGCAAGCCGCCTTGATCATGCTGGCCTGCAGCCAGTGCAGCAGCGCGACAATCACGCCGCAGACCGGCAGAAAACCGTTAAGTTTGCCGGGCAGCGGGGCAATCAGGCTCACCAGCACGCCAAACCAGAAGAACAGTACCAGCCCCATCGCCAGCAGATTAAAGACTCGCTTCATTGTTTACCTCCCTTAGATAGAGTTGGTAGCAGACCTGACCTGCCTGTTTGTCTTTGAGCAACTGCCAGCTGGCAGGCAGCGCCAGATCGGCCATCTCTTTTTCCCGCTCCAGATAGATCAGGGCATCCGGCGCCAGCCAGCCGCGCTGCTCCAGCAGCTCGCAAACTTGCGGCAGCAGCTCGCGGCGAAACGGCGGATCGAGGAACACCAGATCAAACGGCGTGGCCGGGCCTTGCAGCCAGCTCACTGCATCTGACTGGATCACCTGACCCTGACTGCTGCCGAGGGCGGCCAAATTCTTCTTGATCTGGTCGGCGGCTCCTTTGTCCATCTCGATCAGGGTTACCTGCTCGGCATAGCGCGACAGCGCCTCCAGGCCGAGTCCACCGCTGCCGGCAAACAGGTCGAGGCAGCGGGTGCCGCGGATGTGGGGAGCCAGCCAGTTGAAGATGGTCTCCTTGACGCGATCCGTGGTGGGTCTGAGCCCTTCCACATCCTTGACCGGCAATTTGCGGCCTCGCCACTGGCCGCTGATGATTCTTACAAAGCCCGATTTTCCTTGCGGGGCGGGACTCTTGCTCGGGTTGCTACGGCTGGATTTCACTCTGGGCATCGCGTTTCATCGTCAGAAAATAAAGTGGTAGTATAAGGCGGTTCATTTTTATGCCGACCCGCCAAGGGACGGCTATCTTAGCAGTCAGCCTTTGATGTGAGTATTTTTAGATGGCAAAAGGTTTGTTTTCCTGGCTGGGTTTCGGCCGCAAGAAAGAAGAGGCTGAGGCTGTCCAACCACAGACACCCCAAGCCACCCCCGTTACCGTTGAGCCTGAGGTCGCTGCTACCCCCGCTCCTGTTTCCGATACAACTGTTTCCGATAGTACGCCGGCTGTTGCCCCCGAAGTGCCTGCCAGCGCACACAATACCGTTTTGCAAGATGATTGCTGCCTGCCGACCGAGCTGGACGACCGTGGCCCGCTGGTGGTGGAGGAGTGCGCCTCCGATCTGGAGCCGGTGATCGTCAACGAAGCGCTGCTCGCCGAAGAGGAACGTGCTGCCGCAGAGGCGCACGCTGCCGAAGCCGCTCGTATTGCGGCAGAAGCACAGGTTGCCGAAACTGCTCGTATTGCCGCAGAAGTGCAGGCTGCGGAAGAAGCTCGTATCGTCGCCGAAGCCCGCGCCGCGGAAGAGGCCCGAATTGCAGCCGAAGCCCGCGCTGCGGAAGAGGCTCGTATTGCAGCCGAAGCCCGCGCTGCAGAAGATGCTCGTATCGCCGCCGAGGCTCGCGCCGCGGAAGAATCTCGCATTGCCGCCGAAGCCCGCGCAGCAGAAGAGGCTCGTATTGCTGCCGAAGCCCGCGCCGCAGAAGAGGCTCGCATTGCCGCTGAAGCCCAAGCTGCTGAAGAGGCACGTATTGCTGCCGCAGCCCGCGCTGCGGAAGAGGCTCGCATTGCTGCTGAAGCCCGCGCCGCAGAAGAGGCTCGTATTGCTGCCGAAGCCCGCGCTGCGGAAGAGGCTCGTATTGCCGCCGAAGCTCAGGCTGCGGAAGAAGCCCGTATCGCCAAAGAGGCCCAGCGAGCGGAAGACCTGCGCCTGGTAGCCGCGATGGAGGCTGAGGCCGCCGCACTGGCTGCCCTGCCGTTGGCTGCCAAGGTGGACGACGACACTCAGGACAAACCGCAGCGGGAGGGCTTCTTTGCCCGCCTCAAGCGCAGTCTGGTGCGCACCAAGGAGAATATCGGCTCCGGCTTCTTCGGGCTGTTCCGTGGCAAGAAGATTGACGATGAGCTGTTCGAAGAGCTGGAGACCCAGCTGCTGACCGCCGATCTCGGCGTGGATACCACCACTCGCATCATCGAAGGCCTGGTGCAGCATGCGGATCGCAAACAGCTCAAGGATGCCGAGGCGCTCTACGGCCTGCTCAAACAGGACATGGGCGAGATGCTGGCTAAGGTCGAGCAGCCGCTGGTGATCGACACCAACAAGAAGCCTTACGTGATCCTGATGGTCGGCGTGAACGGTGTCGGCAAGACCACCACCATCGGCAAGATGGCCAAGCAGTTCCAGGCCGAAGGCAAGAGTGTGATGCTGGCGGCGGGTGACACCTTCCGTGCCGCTGCAGTCGAGCAGTTGCAGGTCTGGGGTCAGCGCAACAATATTCCGGTGATCGCCCAGCATACCGGTGCCGACTCCGCTTCCGTGATTTATGACGCCATCGAGGCTGCCCGCTCCCGCGGCGCTGATGTGTTGATCGCCGACACCGCCGGTCGCCTGCAGAACAAGAGCAACCTGATGGAAGAGCTCAAGAAAGTGGTGCGGGTGATGAAGAAGCTGGACGAAGAGGCCCCTCACGAGGTCATGCTGACCCTGGATGCTGGCACCGGGCAAAATGCGTTGAGCCAGGCCAAGCTGTTCAGCGAGGCGGTGGGCCTGACCGGTATCACCCTGACCAAGCTGGATGGGACGGCCAAGGGCGGCGTCATCTTCGCGGTGGCCGACAAGTTCCAGATCCCGATCCGCTACATCGGGGTGGGCGAGGGGATCGACGATCTGCGTCCCTTCGTTGCCAATGACTTCATCGAGGCGCTCTTTAGCCGCGATGAATAAGTCCGGCCGCGATGAGTCAGCTCAGCCGTGATGAGTAAGTGTTCCATACCCCGACTCCGGTCGGGGTTTGTCAATTTCAGGGAACCGTTATGATTCGTTTTGACAAGGTCAGCAAGGTATACAGCGGCGGCCATCAGGCGCTGCAAAAGGTCAGCTTTCACCTGCGCAAGGGGGAGATGGCCTTTCTGACCGGGCACTCGGGGGCGGGCAAGAGTACCCTCCTCAAACTGATCAGCGTGATGGAGCGCCCGACCGATGGTCGCGTCTTCTTTCATGGCGACGATGTCAGCCATATCCAGCGCAGCCAGATCCCCTATGTCCGCCGCCAGATCGGGATGATCTTTCAGGATCACCGGCTGTTGATGGATCGCACCGTGTTCGACAACGTGGCACTGCCGCTGGTGATCGATGGCTACAGCCACGCCGATATCAACAAGCGGGTCGCTGCGGCGCTGGACAAGGTGGGGCTGCTCGGCAAGGAGCGTTACCAGCCGCGCCAGCTCTCCGGTGGTGAGCAGCAGCGGGTTGGTATCGCCCGTGCCATCGTCAACAAGCCGCCGTTGCTGCTGGCGGATGAACCGACCGGTAACCTGGATCCCCAGCTCTCCATGGACATCATGCGGCTATTTCAGGAGTTCAACAATTTTGGGGTCTCGGTGTTGATTGCCACTCACGATCTGGGGCTGATCGCCCGCATGCGCTATCGCACCCTGACCCTCAAGGCGGGCCGCATGTATTCGGCCGGGGAGGAGCTCTGATGGCTATCGTTCGTCATAAACAACCGCCGCTGCGCCGTCTGATGATGTACGGGGTTGACCATGTGCGGCAGGCGTTTGCCAGTCTCGGGGAGTTGTGGCGCAATCCGCTCGCCTCGCTGATGACGCTGGCGGTGCTCGGGGTCAGTCTGGCGCTGCCCTCCTGCTTCCACGTGCTGCTGAAAAACGCCGAGGTGGTGGAGGGAAGCTGGCAGACCAGCTCCCAGATCTCCCTTTACCTGCGCAAGGATCTGCCGGAGCAGAGCATTCTCGATCTGCAGCACCGGATCCTGCTCTATCCTGAGGTGGATTCGGTCACCTATCTGAGCCGTGACGATGCGTTGCGGGAGTTTCGCGAGATCTCCGGCTTCGGCGATGCGCTCGATTATCTCGACAGCAACCCGCTGCCGCCGGTGCTGAGCGTTATCCCGGATCCGCGCTGGCAGAACCCGGAAGGGGCTGCGGAGCTGCTCGGCAAGCTCAACAACGAGGATGGGGTCGAACAGGGCAAGCTGGATCTGCAGTGGCTGACCCGACTGCAGGGGATCATGAACCTGCTGCGCCACACCATTACCGGTATCGCGGTGCTGCTGCTCTCTGCCGTGCTGCTGATCGTCGGCAATACCCTGCGTCTCAACATCCTCAACCAGCGTTCCGAGATCGAAGTGCTCAAGCTGGTGGGGGCGACCGACTCCTTTATTCATCGTCCTTTCCTCTATACCGGCATCTGGTTCGGGGTGATCGGCGGCATGCTGGCCTGGTGGCTGACCGAAGTGATGGTGATCTGGAGCGAAGGGGTGGTGAAGGAGCTGGCGGGCTTGTATAACAGTAACTTCCGGCTGGTCGGCATGGGGGCGGTAGACGGGATCAATCTGATCTTGCTGGGGGCCCTGCTGGGGCTGATCGCCTCCTGGTTCTCGGTTCATCGCCACATTCGCGATATCGAACCATCCTGATTACTTTATCATCAGGGTAAATCGCTGGATTTTGCGAGGTGGATCAAGTAAAAAAGGGGCCGTTTCTGGCTTGGCCCCCATAGTCAGAGTATTCTGAATAACAATGATCTTCCGGATCTTTGCTGGATCCGTGGAACCTTCTGATTTATAAGCAGTCTATTAAGCTGAAGCATTTATACGAGTGTGGCCCCTCTGCCTTGCTCGTCAGACTTGGCAAGCATGTGAAGGTTGCGAGCTCCGCAACAATGGACTTAGCATGCTACTTTTCGGGGGTCCTTCATTGTGACCCCCTTTTTTTGACTGTTCATTCATGATTCATCCTGCAGGCTTAAGATAAGCCGGTCTAAAACTGGGCATGTTCTTTGATACACGCCGCAGAATGGCATCCGGTCAGTAGACAGACCCTCTCAGGGTGTTAGACTGATTCGATTGAAAAGTAAGAGGTAACAGATGGGAACTTCATTGCAGCGCACTATGGCTTTGATTCCGCAAGGTAGTCTGGAAGGCTATATCCAGGCAGTAAACTCTATTCCGGTGCTGAGCGCAGAGGAAGAGCGTGAACTGGCTGAGCGTTTGCAGCAGGATGGCGATCTCGAGGCTGCCCGTCAGCTGGTTATGTCGCACCTGCGCTTTGTCGTTCATGTCGCCAAGAGTTATGCCGGTTACGGCCTGCCTCAGGCTGATCTGGTACAGGAAGGCAATATCGGCCTGATGAAGGCGGTCAAGCGCTTCGACCCGACGGTCGGCGTGCGTCTGGTCTCCTTCGCCGTGCACTGGATCAAGGCCGAAATCCACGAATATGTATTGCGCAACTGGCGCATGGTCAAGGTGGCGACCACCAAGGCCCAGCGCAAACTCTTCTTCAATCTGCGCAAATCCAAAAAGCGTCTGGGCTGGCTGAACCACGAAGAGGTTCAGGCCGTGGCGGCCGATCTCGGCGTCTCCGCAACCGATGTGACCGAGATGGAAGCGCGGATGGCCAACTACGATCAGGCGTTCGATCTGGTTGGTGACGATGAGGAAGAGGGCGGTTTCGCTCCGGTTCACTATCTGGAGGACAAATCCTCCGATCTGGCCGCTACCATCGAGAACGATAACTGGGACGATCACGCGACCCGTCGCCTGAGCTCGGCCCTCGCTACGCTGGATGAACGCAGCCAGCACATCATCCGCGCCCGCTGGCTCGATGATGACAGCAAGACCACTCTGCAGGAGCTGGCCGATACCTACGGCGTCTCTGCCGAGCGTGTGCGTCAGCTTGAGAAAAACGCACTCAAGAAGCTGAAAGATGCCATGGAAGCCTGATGCTTCCTCTCATAAAAACAGGGCCTGATGGCCCTGTTTTTGTTTCGCAGGGATCTGGTCGGCCTTGCTTTGGTTACCCTTGAGTGTGTTATGTTGCCGCCACTGCCACATTAGGGAGAGCAGAAGTGAAACTGTTGAACGACCTGTTTACCAACAACCGTGAGTGGGCCGAACGGATCAAGGCCGAAGATCCCGCTTTCTTTGCCACTCTTTCTGCCCAGCAGGCCCCCGAATACCTCTGGATCGGTTGTTCCGACAGCCGGGTCCCCGCCAACCAGCTGATGGGCTTGCTGCCGGGGGATGTCTTCGTCCACCGCAACGTCGCCAATCTGGTGGTACATACCGATTTCAACTGCCTCTCCGTGCTGCAATACGCGGTAGAAGTGCTCAAGGTGAAGCACATCATCGTCTGCGGTCACTACGGTTGCGGCGGCGTCAAGGCCGCGATGCAGAACCAGGAGTTGGGTCTCATCGACAACTGGCTGCGCAATATCAAGGATGTCTACTTCAAATATGGTGAAGAGCTCGAGGCCATCGAGGATGAGCATGAGCGCTTCGACTATCTGTGCGAGCTGAATGTGGCCGAGCAGGTCGCCAACGTCTGCCACACCACCATCATCCAGAACGCCTGGCGCAAGGGGCAGGAGCTGGCGGTGCATGGCTGGATCTACGGGATTAAAGACGGTCTGCTGCACGATCTCGATCTCTGCATCAGCGGGCCGGATCAGATCCCCGATGTCTATCGCGCCTGGCCGGACATGCGTCCGCCCCACCGTCGGCGCTAGGGAGCTTCATGGTGGCGCCAGCTCTCTATCTGCAGATCAAGCAGCATATTCTGGACGGGATCCGCGAACGCCACTATCAGGCGGGGGACAGGATCCCGACCGAAGCGGCCCTGTGCGAGCAGTTCACTGTGAGCCGGATGACGGTCAACCGGGCGCTGCGGGAACTGGTGGCGGAAGGGTGGTTGGTGCGTACCGCCGGTTCCGGTAGCTTCGTGGCGGACAGGCGCACCGAGTCGCCGCTGCTGGCTATTCGCAATATTGCCGACGAGATCGCCGAGCGTGGCGGCGAGTACAGCGCCTGGGTGATCCGGCTGCAGCGGCTGGCCGCCGACGAGAAGGTGGCGGTACAACTGGGGCTGCGGGTTGGCGCCCCCATCTTTCACAGCCTGATCGTCCATCAGGCCGATGGGGAGCCGTTGCAATTGGAGGAGCGCTTCGTCGATGCCGGGCGCCTGCCAGGCTATGGCGAGCAGGATTTCACCCTGCAAACTCCCAACCGCTATCTGATGGATGTCTGCCCCCTCTCCGAGATGGAGCACGTGGTGGAAGCCGTGCTGCCGAGCGCCGGTGAGGCGGGATTGTTGCAAATCCGCGTAGATTCCCCCTGCCTGTTGTTGCACCGGCGTACCTGGTCGGAGGGGCATCTGGTCTCCTATGCCCGTTTGCTCTCCCCAGGTTCCCGCTACAAGCTAAGCTCCAAGACTCAGCTGGAGTAAATGTCTATACAACTCGATTTTGCAAAGCCCACCTCCTGGTGGGCTTTTTTGTGCTTAAACTCTAAGTTTGATGCTGTTATCAGGATGTGAACGCCGCTCTTTCTTTCGTCATAGAGATCGACTATAAGGATATGTATATACATTTGAGGTCGCTATGAACAAGGAACTGTTGAACTGCGAGCGGGTCTGGCTCAACGTGACGCTCGCCACCCTGAGTGATGAGCTGGCCGACTACGGCATGTTGCCGCCCCATGCCATCGGCGTGAAGGACGGCAAGATCCACGCGCTGGTGCCGATGGCAGAACTGAAGGGACTCCATCCCGCCCACTGGCTGGATATGCAGGGCAAGCTGGTCACCCCCGGTCTTATCGATTGTCACACCCATCTCATCTTCGCTGGCAGCCGTGCCGAGGAGTTCGAGCAGCGTCAGCAGGGGGTGCCCTATGCCGAGATCGCCCGTCGGGGCGGCGGCATCATCAGCACGGTGCGCGCTACCCGCGCAGCCAGTGAGGATCAGCTGTTCGAACTGGCGCTGCCGAGGGTGACATCCCTGATCCGCGAAGGGGTCACCACGGTGGAGATCAAGTCCGGCTATGGCCTGACGCTGGATGACGAACTCAAGATGCTGCGGGTCGCCCGCCGACTGGGTGAGGCGTTGCCGATCCGGGTCAAGACCACTCTGCTGGCGGCCCATGCGGTGCCGCCGGAGTATCGCGACGATCCTGACTGCTGGGTCGAGACCATTTGTCAGGAGATCATCCCGGCCGCCGCCGAGACGGGTCTGGCCGATGCGGTGGACGTTTTCTGCGAGCATATCGGCTTCTCGCTGGCCCAGACCGAGCAGGTCTATCTGGCGGCGGATCAGTACGGCCTGCCGGTGAAGGGGCACATGGATCAGCTCTCCAATCTGGGGGGCAGCACGCTGGCCGCCAACTTTGGCGCCCTCTCGGTGGATCATCTGGAGTACCTGGATCCGGAAGGGATCCTGGCGCTGGCCCACCGTGGGGTGGTCGCCACCCTGTTGCCCACCGCCTTTTACTTCCTCAAAGAGACCAAGCTGCCGCCGGTCGCAGCCCTGCGCAAGGCGGGTGTGGCGATGGCGGTCTCCACCGACATCAACCCGGGCACCGCCCCCATCGTCTCGCTGCGGATGGCGATGAACATGGCCTGCACCCTGTTTGGCCTGACGCCGGTGGAGGCGATGGTCGGGGTCACCCGCCACGCCGCCAAAGCGCTTGGTGAGCAGGATCATCTTGGCCAGCTCAGGGTGGGTATGGCGGCCGATTTCCTGATCTGGAATTGCGCCCATCCGGCCGAGCTGAGCTACATGGTCGGCGTCGATCAGCTGGCTGGCCGCATCTTCAACGGCGAGGAGACCCTCCATGGATAAGTTCAACCCGAGCGACATGTCGCTCTGGCAGGGGCGGCAGGATCCGGAAGATGGTGAGCTGGCCCTGCGCTGGCACGACAAAGTTCTGCCTTGGCAAGAGGTGCAGCCCTGGTATGCCGGGGCACAAGAGGCTGCCGGTGTGGTGCTGCTCGGCTTTGCCTGCGATGAAGGGGTGCGCCGCAACAAGGGGCGCATTGGTGCTGCCGGTGCGCCGCAAGCGGTGCGCAAGCTGCTGGCCAACACCGCCTGGCATCTGACTCGACCCGTTTACGATGGCGGGGATGTGGGCTGCCCCGATGGCGATCTCGACGCTGCCCACGGCCGACTGGCCGAACGGGTCGCCGCTGCGCTCGATCTGGGCCATTTCCCGCTGGTGCTGGGGGGCGGTCACGAGGTTGCTTTCGGCAGCTGGAGTGGCCTTAACCGCCATCTGGCTGGGAGTGGCAAGGTCGGCATTATCAATTTCGACGCCCACTTTGACCTGCGAATGAAACTGGAGCAGGCCAGCTCCGGCACCCCCTTCTTCCAGATCGCCGAGCAGTGCGCCGCCGAGGGCACGCCGTTTCACTACGCCTGCCTCGGAGTGGCCGAGACCGCCAATACCCAAGCCCTGTTTGCCCGTGCCGAGGCGCTGGGTGTGTGGCATGTGCTGGACGAGGCGATGACTCAGACCGAGTTGCCAGCCTTGCTAAGCGGACTGGACGCCTTTATCGCCCATTGTGATCACCTCTATCTGACCATCGACCTTGATGTGCTGCCCGGCAACCTGATGCCGGGAGTGAGTGCCCCCGCCGCCCGTGGCGTGGAGCTGGCGGTGATCGAACCGCTCATTGCCCATATCCGGGCCAGTGGCAAGCTCAGGCTCGCCGATCTGGCCGAGTACAACCCGACGCTGGATCAGGACAACCGCAGTGCCCGCGTGGCCGCGCGACTGGTTCATCTGTTGACCCGTTAACCCTTTGGCCGCCCGTCGCCGAAGGCACCCTATTGATACAACAAGGAGTGTGTATGTCTGTGCAACAGCAGGATCCCCGTCATGATCCTAACCGCGTGATCCGTGCCCCGCGCGGCACCGAACTGACCGCCAAGAGCTGGCTCACCGAGGCGCCGCTGCGGATGTTGATGAACAATCTGGATCCCGAGGTGGCCGAGCATCCCCAGTCGCTGGTGGTCTATGGCGGTATCGGCCGCGCCGCCCGCAACTGGGCCTGCTATGACAAGATTGTCGAGGTGCTGACTCGGCTGGAGGAGGATCAGACCCTGCTGGTGCAGTCCGGCAAGCCGGTCGGGGTGTTCCAGACCCACAAAGATGCACCTCGGGTGTTGATCGCCAACTCCAATCTGGTGCCCCACTGGGCCAACTGGGAGCACTTCAACGAGCTCGATAAGAAGGGCTTGATGATGTACGGCCAGATGACCGCGGGTTCGTGGATCTATATCGGCACCCAGGGGATCGTGCAGGGCACCTACGAAACCTTCTTCGCGGTGGCCAACCAGCACTTCAACGGCTCGCCTGCGGGCCGCTGGATCCTCACCGGTGGGCTCGGTGGCATGGGTGGTGCCCAGCCGCTGGCCGCGACCATGGCCGGTTTCTCGATGATCGCCGTGGAGTGTGACGAGACCCGCATCGATTTTCGCCTCAAGACCCGCTATGTGGACAAGAAGGCCCACAGTCTGGATGAGGCGCTGGCCATGGTCGAGGAAGCCAAACAGAGCGGCACTGCCGTCTCGGTCGGCCTGCTCGGCAACGCCGCCGACGTCTTCGCCGAGCTGGTGGCCCGTGGCATCACCCCAGACGTTGTGACCGACCAGACCTCCGCCCACGATCCGATCCACGGCTACCTGCCACAGGGTTGGAGCGTTGCCAAGTGGCGCGAGCTGCAACAGAGCGCCCCGCAGGAGGTGAATCTGGCTGCCCGCCGCTCCATGGCCCGTCAGGTTGAGGCGATGCTGACCCTGCAAGCCCGTGGCGCCGCCACGCTGGATTACGGCAACAACATCCGCCAGATGGCGCTGGAGGAGGGGGTTGCGAACGCCTTCGATTTCCCCGGTTTCGTCCCCGCCTATATCCGCCCGCTGTTCTGCGAGGGGATCGGCCCGTTCCGCTGGGTGGCCCTCTCCGGCGATCCGGAAGATATATACAAGACCGATCAGAAGGTGAAAGAGCTGATCCCCGATGATCCTCACCTGCACAACTGGCTCGACATGGCCCGCGAGCGCATCGCGTTTCAGGGGCTGCCGGCGCGGATCTGCTGGGTCGGGGTCAAGGATCGGGTGCGGCTCGGTCTGGCCTTCAACGAGATGGTGAAAAACGGCGAGTTGAAGGCGCCTATCGTCATCGGCCGTGACCATCTGGATTCCGGCTCGGTGGCGAGCCCGAACCGCGAGACCGAGTCGATGATGGATGGCTCCGATGCCGTCTCCGACTGGCCGCTGCTCAACGCCCTGCTCAACACCGCCGGTGGCGCGACCTGGGTGTCGCTGCATCACGGCGGCGGGGTCGGCATGGGCTTCTCCCAGCACTCCGGCGTGGTGATCGTCTGTGACGGCACCGACGATGCGGCCCGCCGCGTCGGTCGGGTACTTCGCAACGATCCGGCCACTGGCGTGATGCGTCATGCGGATGCGGGCTACGAGATTGCCATCAACTGTGCCCACGAGGCGAAACTGGATCTGCCGATGATTGACGGCGCCCACGGTGTCAAAGGAAAGGTGTAACACCATGTTTGAATTGACTATTACTCCGGGCGAGCTGGATCTTGCCACCCTGCGCCGCGTCAGCCGCGAGCCGGTACATATTTCACTGGATCCGGCCGTCCTGCCGGGGATCCACGCCTCCGCAGCTGTGGTCACCAAGGTGATCGAGCAGAACCGGGTGGTGTATGGCATCAACACCGGCTTTGGCCTGCTGGCCAACACCCGCATTCCGGTGGAGCAGCTTGACGAGTTGCAGCGCTCCATCGTGCTCTCTCATGCGGCAGGGATTGGCACCTATATGGATGACGCCACCGTGCGGCTGATGATGGTGCTCAAGCTCAACTCGCTGGCGCGGGGCTTCTCCGGCATCCGCTTGACTGTGCTGGAGGCGCTGATGCGCCTCATCAACGCCGAAGTCTACCCAGTGGTGCCGAAGAAGGGCTCCGTCGGCGCCTCCGGCGATTTGGCGCCGCTGGCCCATATGAGCTGCCTGCTGATCGGTGAAGGCAAGGCCCGCCACAACGGCGAGCTGATCGACGCCGCCACGGCGCTGAAAATTGCCGGGCTGGAGCCCATCGCGCTGGCGCCGAAAGAGGGGCTGGCGCTGCTCAACGGCACCCAGGCGAGCACCGCCTTTGCGCTGGAGGGGCTGTTCCACGCCGAGGATCTGTTCGCCGGTGCTATCACCATCGGTGCTATGAGTGTGGAGGCGGCGCTGGGCAGTCGTCGTCCGTTCGATGCCCGCATCCACGCGGTGCGCGGTCAGCGTGGACAGATCGACGCGGCCGCCTGCTACCGTCACCTGCTGGTGGATGGCAGCGAGATAGGCATGTCCCATCACAACTGCGAGAAGGTGCAGGATCCCTACTCATTGCGCTGCCAGCCGCAGGTGATGGGGGCTTGTCTGGCCCAGATCCGCCACGCCGCCGAGGTGCTGGTGTGCGAGGCCAACGCGGTCTCCGACAACCCGCTGGTGTTTGCCGATGACGAGGAGATCCTCTCCGGTGGCAACTTCCATGCAGAACCCGTCGCCTTCGCCGCTGACAATCTGGCGCTGGCTATCGCTGAAATCGGCTCGCTGTCAGAGCGGCGGATGGCGCTGCTGATCGACTCGCGCATGTCCGGTCTGCCGGCGTTTCTGGTCAACAACGGCGGGGTCAACTCAGGTTTCATGATCGCTCAGGTCACCTCGGCGGCGCTCGCCTCCGAGAACAAGACCCTGGCCCATCCCGCTTCGGTGGACAGCCTGCCGACTTCCGCCAATCAGGAGGATCACGTCTCCATGGCGACCTTCGCCGGTCGTCGGCTGGCAGACATGGCGGAGAACACCCGCGGCATTCTGGCGGTGGAGCTGCTGGCGGCGGCACAGGGGCTGGATTTCCGCGCGCCGCTGCGCAGTACCGAGCTGATCGAGCTGGCCAAGGGACGTCTGCGGGCAGAGGTGAGCTTCTACGACAAGGACAGGTACTTCGCGCCGGATATCGAAGCCGCCGCCGCCCTGCTGGGCCGCGCCAGTTACAACGATCTGATCCCGGCCGGGGTGCTGCCCAGCCTGTAAGCCTTGGCCCTCTTCTCCCCATGCGGGAGAAGGGTTGGGGATGAGGGAGAAGCCGCTTCACTGGCGCCCGTGAGATCCGGGAGTAGATGATAAAAGACCGCCCAATCGGGCGGTCTTTGCGTTTCTGACGTTGGTTGAACGCGGTTATTCGTGTTCGAACATCAGGAACAGATAGACCACGAACAACACCAGATGGGTGGCGCCGTGCAGCACATTGGTGCGGCCGCTGCTGAAGGTCACTTTGCACACCATCAAGGTCGTGACCAGCAGCACCATGTCGGCGGCGGAGAGGCCCAGGCGCACCTCCTGACCCAGCATGGCGCCGATAAAGAGCACGGCAGGCACGGTGAGGGCGATGGTGGCCAGCACCGAGCCGAAGTAGAGGTTCATCGCCCGCTGCAGCTGGTTGTTGAAGGCGGCCTTGATGGCCCCGACCGCTTCGGGCGCCAGTACGATACAGGCGACGATAAAGCCCCCCAGCGCAGGAGGCGCCGCCATGATCTTCACGCCGAAGTTGATAGGCACGGCCAGGGTCTTGGCCAGCAGGATCACCACCAGCAGGTAGGCGAGCAGGAAGATGGTGTGGTAGACGTTGCTCTGCAGCGGGCCGTGGTGCTCCTCGTAATCCTCGTGATCGCTATCGACGAAGAAGTGGCTGTGGCTGCGGGTCTGGATCAGCAAAAAGACGCCGTAGAGCAGGATCGAGATGATGATCAGCATCCAGGACATGGCGCTCGACATGCTGCCGACCGTGCCGCCCCGGGTGAAGTTGGGCAGCACCAGACAGAGCAGCGCCAGCGGGATGATGGCCACCAGATAGGATTTGACCCCGTCCAGATTGAAGCTCTGGGTGTGGTAGCGCCAGCCGCCAAACAGCAGGGTGAAGCCCACCAGGCCGTTGGTCACCAGCATCACCACGGCGAACATGGTGTCGCGGGCCATGGTGGGGTTGGGCTCGCCGGTCAGCATCACCGAGGAGATCATCACCACCTCCAGCGAAATGACCGAGAGGGTGAGGATCAGGGTGCCGAAGGGCTCGCCCAGCTTGATGGCGAGGGCATCGGAGTGGCGCACCACAGAGAAGATGGCCCAGGTGACGATGGCCAGCAGCCCCGCCGATACCGGAAGATAGATCCCGAGCGGAGTTGTCTCTGTCAGCAGGTCGCTGCCCAGGGTCTTGAAAAAGAGCAGGGTCAGCAGGCCGACGGGCAGGGCAATCTCTTGCCGGATAACTGTCTTCATAGGCAATGGTTCTCATCTCTGGGCGGTCTAAACCGACGGGGTATGGAGAAAGTGGGGCCGAGTCACCGGGGTGACGGCCCCGCCAATGATAAAGGCGATTGCCTGCTCAAGGAAAAATCATTTTGTTACAAGAGATGAGGAGGTCGGGTTTTGCCACCCGACTTCCGATTGATCAAGGCTTGCCTGTGCGGCGGGGAGTACTTATGCCGCCTTCGAGTGATGTTGCTGCCAGGCCAGCAACCAGAGCGTCAACTTGTTCAGCGGCATCGGCGCGGCATAGACATAACCCTGGATCAGATGAACGCCGTGTCGCTGCAGATAGTCCACCTGCTCCTGACGTTCTGCTCCCTCAGCGATCATATCCATGCCGGATTCCCGGCCAAAGGCGATGGTGGCATCCAGTACGCTGCGCTTGAGGTCGTCGGTGCCTATTGTGTCGACGAACATCTTGTCGATCTTGATCTGGCGGATCCCCAGGCTTTGCAAGTAGGCAAAGCCGCCGTAGCCGGTCCCGAAGTCATCCAGCTTGAAGTGATAGCCCTTTGCCTGCAGGGCGGAGATCTGGTTGCTCGCGGCCCCGATGTCGATAATGGGCTTGCGCTCGGTCAGTTCGAAGGTGAGCCGGGCAGGAGAGGGCCATTGATGGCGCAGCAGCAAATCGTGCAGGTGTGATTGTTCGAGATGGGCGGCCACTATGTTGACGCTGACCCACTGATTGGGTGCGAGTCGGGGCAGATCCGCGATCACTTTTTCCAGCAGTTGGCTGGTCATCGGCAGGATCAGATCCTGCTCTTCCGCATAGTCGATAAAGGCGCCGGGCGGTATCAGTTCGTTGCCCCGTTGCCAGCGCAGCAGCGCCTCGAATCCAACAACCTGGCCGCTTTGGCTGTCCACCACGGGCTGGTAGAAGGGGATGAACTGTTGTCGTGCCAGTCCCGCCTGCAGTAGCCCCTTGAGAGAGCGTCGGTAGTTGCGCAATAACCAATAACCTGTTGTCAGCACCACGCCCAGAAGGGTGCCAGCCCAGAGACCGTAAAGTCTGACTTGCTGCAGAGCATATTGATTGAGCGCCTTGCCTGCCCAGACCGTCTGTCTGGTCAGCACGGCCGGATCGGTGAAGCTCAGGCTGCGGCGTCCCTCTTCGCTCTTGATGGTCTTGTCGCCGCGGGGGAAGTAGGTGGTGGTCACCTCGGGATCCTGCTCACTGAATTCCAGATAGAAGCAGTTGGCACAGGGGTGCTGCAGCAGTTGGTGGCTCCAGCTGTTATCCAGCACCCAGTAGGCGATATTTTCGCCAGATTGGTAGTAGGCCACCAGCTCCTGTTCGGTATTGAATTTGGCCGGTGTCGCGGTTAAGCCGAAGTTGCCGAGCCGGATATCATCTTGATGACTCGTGATGACAATGGGAAGCCCCGGCCCCAGGCTCGAGCAGCTGGCACCGGATGCCAGAGTGAGCCCCTGCAGGCGGATGTGGGCGCTGTAGTAGCGGGGGTCGCGCAGCAGTGCCATATCCGTTGGGCCACAGTCAAAGTCAAATTGCGCCAACTGCTCCGTTAGCGCAGTATCGAGCTCCTTGTGACGCTCTTCCAGCGCCTGCTTTATCTCGGCCACTTTCTGTTCCAGCAGGTAGTCGGCCAACGGTTTGGCAAGCCATAACCCCAGGGACTGGCTGGCCACGATGGGCAGGGTAAACAGCAGCAGAGAGATCCAGACCGATGAGATGCGCAACAAGGGGTACCTGCCTGTTTCATGAGACACAAATGGGATGGGTCATCATAGTGCATTAGTGCAATCAATTTGAGTCAGACGTGTCTCACTTGTTGATTGATTTTTTAACTACATGATTTTAAATGTTTTTATTATTAACTTTGGCAAGATTCAATCGCTGACCTGTCATAAATGACAATTGCCCAGCTTATCCGAACTGCATTAGAGTAGCCCTGCGGTTTGACTCACCGTGTGTTCAATACTCCTGTATCTGTTTTTTGTCAGTAGCACAGAGTGTTAGTTTTGATATGAGTGTTCCTTTTGGTCCCCTTTGAGGGACCATTTTTCTGCCCGTCACTTTGTCCTCTCCCGCTTTCGCAGCCCGTCATCCTTGGTATTCTCCCTCAGCTTTGAGTTATGCTTGCCCGCTTAAATTGCAGAAGCGGGATCCCCGTCCATAGTGATGGTGACTCTGCCGCTGCTACCATGAGCTCCAATGGATGATGCCGGGCATACGGAAAGGCGCATGAAACTCACAACACAGCTTGTCTCATTTATCACCCTGTGCGTGATCGCGGCCATGGCGACCGTGCTGATTGGCGGGGTGTTCAGCTTTCGCGAGCTGGGCATGGAGTTGCAGCAAAAGAAGGTCGATGCGCTGGTCGAAGTGATCGACAAGCAGCTCGATGTCGCTCACGACATGGAGGATATGAGTCGCTGGCTGCCCACCCTGTTGCGGGCCGCTCATGTGGTGGAGCTGGAGGTGCGCCAGAACGACCAGCGGGTCTACTGGTTCCGCGATGTGCGCAATCCGGTCGACGAACAGTTGCTGCAACCATACAGCCACCCGCTGCCCCATCAGACCGGCATGCAGGCCAACTTCAAGCTGGAGCGTCCCTTCAAGGAGGCGGAATACTCCATCAGGGCGATGTCCGGTATCTCGTTCGGCGTCTTTATCGTGGTGTTCGGCCTCTGGTACTCCATTCGCTGGCTGCGCCAGCAGTTGCGCGGTGCCGAACTGCTGGGCATTCGCGCCCAGCTGATCCTCGATGACAAACTCTCCAAGCTGAGCCACGACCCCGCCGAAGAGTGGCCGGTAGCCGCCAGTCAGGCCCTCGACCATCTGCTGGCGGAGCTGGCGGATGCCCGCAAGGAGCGCAGCCGCTTCGACAACTTCATTCGCAGTAACGCCTTCGTCGACAAGATGACCGGCATCGGCAACCGGTTGTTTTTCGACAACCGGCTGGAGAGCGCCATCATGGAGGCGAGCGTGATGAGCGGCGGCGTGCTGCTGATCGATCTCGCCTGTCTGGAGGATCTGGAGGCCGAACAGTTCGAGCTGTTGGGGCACGACCTGCTGCTGGAGGCGAGCGCCACCATCGGCGCCTTCGTGCGCAAGCATAACGGCGCCCTGCAGGCCCGCTACGCCGGTCAGGTCTTTGCGGTGCTGCTGCCCAATATGTCAGAGAGCGAGATGGTGGATAGTGCCAGCCAGCTGCTCAAGAGCCTGCAACGACTGCACTGGCCACAGGAGATCAATCCCGACACGGCGGTCTATCTCGGTGCCGTCTGCTATCAGGCCGAAGACAGCCTGCTCAAGGTGCAGGAGGAGGCGGAGCTGGCCCTCAAGAGCGCCCGTCTGCAGGGGCACAACGGCTGGTTCCTCTACGAGAAGCAGCTGGATGAGGAGCAGAGCAGCAAGGGCACAGTGCGCTGGCGTACCCTGATCAGCCGCCGCCTCGAAGAGCACGGCATCGAATTTTACACCCAGCCGATCCAGCAGGATCGGGGACAGGTGGTGTTGCAGCTGGAGCTGCTCACCTACCTGCACGACGAACAGGGGCGAGCCCTGCAGGCGGGGATCTTCATGCCGATGGCGGAGAAGGTCGGGCTGTTGTTGCAACTGGATCGGCTGGTGGCGGAACAGACCCTCGCCCTGTTGCGCCAGCGCTCCGAGCAGAGCTGCCCCATCAGCCTGACCCTGAGTGCCCAGAGCCTGCTCAACCGCGAGTTCCAGCGCTGGCTCTTTTTCGCCCTGTTCCAGCTGCCGCGCAGCACCAACGAGCGGCTGATCCTGCAACTCTCCGAATCCCAGGTGACCCGTCACTTCGAGGCGCTCAAGCGGCCGCTGCGTTCCCTGCGGATGCTTGGCTGTCAGCTGGCCATCGATCATGCCGGTCAGGATGTGGTGAGCACCCAGTACATCAAGGAGTTCGAGATCAACTTCCTCAAGCTGCACCCCAGTCTGGTGCGGGAGATCCACGCCCGTCAGGTCAACCAGATGGCGGTGCGCAGTCTGGTGGGGGGCTGCGCCAATACCCGCACCCGGGTGCTGGCGGTGGGGGTGGAGAGTGGCGACGAGTGGAAGATGTTGCGCCACCTCGGGGTGCATGCCGGGCAGGGACCCTGGTTTGCCGAACCCCAGCGGCTGGTGCCGGAACCGGCTGGCGCGTGAGATAAACGAGAGAGGGTCGCCTTGGGGCGACCCTCTCTCGTTTGCGGTTGCCGTCAGGCGGGGCTCACAGCCGCCCCTGCTCCCGCAGCCCGGCCAGCCCCTGCATGCCGCCGGTGTGGATAAAGACGATTTTGCTGCCGCGGGCGATGCGGCCCGCCGCCAGCTCGCGAAACAGCCCCCACATCGCCTTGCCGCTGTAGATAGGCTCCAGCGGCAGGCCGGTGTCGGCGCAGAAATCCTCTACCCACTGCCAGAGCACCGGGCTGAATTTGGCGTAGCCACCGTCGTGATGATCGAGCGCGATCCGCCAACCGGGGATGCTGGCGGCAGCGGGATGGAGGCGGCACACCTCGTCGGCGATAAAGCCGCCCCCCTTCAGCACCGCAATGGCGAGGATCTGCTCCCGATCCCGTTTGCCAGCGATGAGTCCCGCCAGGGTACCGCCGCTGGCACAGGGCAGTACCCAGAGATCCGGCGAGAAGGGCACCTCGCCGACCAGCTCGGCCACCCCGGGGATGGCCAGCGGGCTGCTGCCCCCTTCCGGCACGATCAGGGTATCGGGTGCATCGAATTGGGCCAGCCAGTCGGGATCCTGCCGCCGCCGGTAACTCTGGCGGTCGACGAAAACGAGATCCATGCCCCAGCGTCTGGCATCCCTCAGGGTGCTATTGCTGACGGCATCGGCTTCGCCCCGTATGATACCGGTAGTGCGAAGACCGGTCTGATATCCGGCGGCAGCCAGGGCGTGGATATGGTTGGAGTAGGCACCGCCGAACGAGAGCAGGTGCTGTTTGCCGTGCTCTCTGGCATGCAGCAGGTGGTACTTGAGCTTGCGCCACTTGTTGCCGGAGATGGCCGGATGGATCAGGTCATCCCGCTTGCACCAGAGCTCGACGCCATAGCGGGTCAGCAACGGGTGGTGGAGGCGTTGCAGGGGGGAGGGCAGGGTGGCATGGCCATCCGGCTCGCTTGAAAGGCTGGCTTGCAATGGTGAGTCCGTCTTTTATCTGGAGGCTAATCTGCTGTTTATGTTAATATTTCAATCATTTAACCAATTATGATGGGCGGGCTTACATGAAACAACTGTTCAGACGGTCGACGCCAAGCCGCCAGGTCGGGCTATTGCTGGCCAATGACAGGATCATGCTGGCCGCGGTGGGCAATCCCCCCGTCTTCGCAACGCGCACCATCAACGGCCCGCAGGAGTGGGCGGTGGCCATCAACGAGCTGTTCAGCCGTCATGGTCTGGCCAAGTCCAGAGTGCGGGTGGCCCTCGCCGCCAGCCTTTATCAGCAGATCCAGATCGACAAGCCTGCCGTGCCTGACGCCGAGATGGCGGGGGCACTCCCCTGGGCGGTCAAGGATTATGTCAGCGAACCGGTGCTGCAACTGGCGATGGACTATGTGGATTTGCCCACCCCGCCAGCCGGTCGCCCGCGCATCAATGTGATCTGCCTGCCCAAGAGCCGGGTGCAACAGCTGGCCGATGCTATCAACGGCATCGCCACCCTGCAATCCATCATCAGTGACGAGCTGGCGCTCACCTCTCTCTATGAGGCAGATGATGTGGTGCGCATGCTGCTGTGGCAGCCCAAGGGGCTGGATCTGCAGTTGCTGGTCTTCCATCAGGGGGGGCTCTGTTTTTCTCGCCAGCTGCGCGGTTTTTCCAGCCTGACCGGTGAGCATGAGCCGGACAGCATGCAACTCGATTCACTGGCGCTGGAGATCCAGCGCTCCCTCGACTATCTGGCGGGCCAGCTGAAATTGCCCGAGCTGGGGCAGATGCAGTTTGCCGTCGCCTCGCCCTTTATCGGTACTCTGGTGCGCCATATGGAGCAGACTTTCGGCTTTGCCGTCTCCGCCATGGCCAACAAAGCGGTCCTGGCCGGCGTCGAATACCTTTCGGCCTATGCCGCCGCCATCGGGGAGGATGCGTGATGAAACGTCAGATAAACCTCTATGGCGCCGAGTTTCGCCCCAAACGGCAGTGGGCCAGCCTCAACCAGATGGCGCTGGTGTGGGGCTGTGCGCTGCTGCTGATGCTGTTGGTGGGAGTCGGTTACGGCTGGCAACAGCAACAGGTCAGCCGGGCACTGGCACAGCGTCATGCCGAGCTGGAGCTCAAGCGCAGCGAGGCGCAACGGCTTGATGCCGAGTTGGCGCGCCATCAGGCAGATCCCCGATTGCAACAGCAACTGGTCAACAAGCAGGATGAACTGACGGCCAAGCAGGGGCTGATGCGCCAACTGGGCAGCCTGACTCTGCAAAAATCCCAGGGCTACGCCAGCGTGATGGCGGATCTCTCCCGCATTCGCAACAGCAACCTCTCGTTGCAGCGCATCGAGATCAACGAAGGGCGGATCAACCTCTCCGGCTTTGCTGGCCGCAGTCAGGATGTACCGGCCTGGGTCAATCGCTTCAAGCAGACCCCGAGTCTGGTGGGCAAGGAGTTTGGTGAACTGACCCTGAGTCGTGACAAGGAGGGTCGCCTGACCTTCCAGTTGAGCGGCATTGCGCGGGAGAAACCCTGATGAACCTGAAAGCACAATGGCAGGCATGGGGCCAGCGTATCGCCGTGTTGAGCCAGCGGGAGCGGGTGTTGATCCTGCTGACCGGTCTGGTACTGCTGGGCGCGGCCGGCATTTACGGCTGGCTCGAGGGCGCCGATGCCCGCCTGCAGCAGGATCGCATGGCCCTGAGCGCCGCCGAGCGTGACCTCGAGATCATGGAGCTGGAGAACCTCGGCAAACAGGCTCGCCTCAAGCGGGATCCCAATCAGGGGGTTCACGACCAGCTGGCGCAAGTGGAAGCCGATCTGGCCCGGATCGACGGTGAGTTGAAGGCCCAGACCGTGGATCTGATCCCGGCGCACGAGATGCCGCTGGTGCTGGAGGCGTTGCTCTCCCGCTCCGCCAATCTCCATATGCTGGCGCTCAGTTCGCTGGAGCCGACCCCGCTGATGGCGGGGGAGCAGAAGGTCAATCTCTACAAACACGGTATCCGGCTTCAGCTTGAAGGCGGCTATTTCGATGTGTATCAATATCTTAAAGCGCTGGAAGCCTTGCCGCGCCACTTCTACTGGAAGCAGTTCGACTATCAGGTCAAAGCCTATCCCGGCGCGGTGGTGGAGATGGAGATCTACACCCTGAGTACCAGCAAGGAGTTTATCCGTGGCTAGAGTGTTTGCATTGTGCTGTTGCCTGTTCAGCTTGCTGGTGCAGGCGGAGCAGGTCGAAGTATTGCAGGATCCCACCGCGCCGCTGGCGGATGTGGCGGTTGGCGCCCGTGCGACCGGCGAGAGCAGCGCCGGTTTGCCGAAGCTGCAGAGCGTGGTGCTGGGCAATGGTCCGGCACTGGCGGTGCTCAATGGCAAGAGTTATCGGGTCGGACAACAGGTGGACGGCTATACACTGGTGGCCATCAATGCCGATGCCGTGGTGCTGGAAAAGGCGGGAAAACGCCATGCGGTAACACTGTTTGCCAGCAAGATCCGGGTTTGAGTCGCAGCTGCCCGTTGGCAGGTGAGCCGGCTTTATCGAGTTTAATTGCAAGTCAGGGTGCCCTAATTACATGAAAAAACACCGTCTCTGTCTGATCACCGTGGCCATGATGGCCGCAGGCTGTACCACGTATCAGCACCCCGAGCCGACTCAGGCCAAGGATGCGCTCAAGCAGGCCATGAACGACCAGCAGAAGCAGGCTGCCCCGCTGACCGCCTTGCCCAAATCGGTGCAAAGTGAATTGTTGCAACTGAACCGGCCACAGATGCCGGTCGGCATGCCGGAGAAGCGGCTGCGCATCGCGGCTCACGATGTGGAGGCGGTGGAGTTTTTCGGTTCCCTGTTCAAGGGCTCCCGCTACAGCGTGGCGGTTCACCCCGGGGTGGCCGGGCTGGTCTCCGTCGAGCTGAAAGATGTAACCCTGCCGGAAGTGCTGGCAGTGGTGGGCGACATGTATGGCTTTGACGTGCAGCGCAAGGGCAATGTCTTCCATATCTATCCGGCTGGCCTGCGTACCGAAACCATTCCGGTCAACTACCTGATGATGTCCCGCCGTGGCCTCTCCCGTACCTCGGTCAGTACCGGCGGGGTGACCGCCAATGACAGCAACAACGACAGCAACGGCAGCTTCGACAACTCGTCCAACAACAACAGCTCTAACAACTCCTCCAGCAACAACTCGAGCGGCGACAGCAGTAACGGCACCCGTATCGAGACCGATACCAACAGCGACTACTGGACCGATCTGCGCGACTCTCTGCAGACCCTGATCGGCAGTGGTGATGGTCGCGCCGTGATCACCAGCCCGCAGGCGGGTCTGGTCACCATCCGCGCCTATCCGAAAGAGCTCAAGGCGGTGCGTGAATTCCTCAGTCAATCCGAGAGTCATCTCAAGCGTCAGGTGGTGCTGGAGGCGCGGATCATCGAAGTCGCCCTCAACGAAGGGTACGAGCAGGGGGTGGACTGGAGTGGCCTCTCTGCCAGCTGGGATGGCGGCAAGGGGATCACTGGCGGTGAGTCGCTGGCCAAGACCCAGTTGCCCACCACCCCCAACCAGATCTTCAGTGCGCTGGGGGGCGGCGCCGGTTTCAAGATCTCTGATGGCAACTTTAACGTGGCGGTCAATCTGCTCAAGACCCAGGGGGACGTGAATACCCTCTCCAGCCCGCGTGTCACCGCGACCAACAACCAGAAGGCGGTGATCAAGGTGGGCACGGACGAGTACTTCGTCACCAACGCCTCGACCACCACAGTGACGTCGACCGGCACAGCCGAACCTATCGTGACCCCCAATGTGGAGCTGACCCCCTTCTTCTCGGGCATCGCGCTGGATGTGACGCCGCAGATCGATGAAGAGGGTCGGGTGCTGCTGCATATCCACCCCTCGGTTATCGATACCGAAGAGCAGAAGAAGATCATCAACGTCGGCACCGCCAAACCGCTGGAGCTGCCGCTCGCCAAGAGTTCGATCCGCGAGTCCGATACCGTGGTGCAGGCCAATAACGGCGACATCATCGTCATCGGCGGTCTGATGAAGACCGACAAGCAGGAGATCGTCAGCAAGGTGCCACTGCTGGGGGATATTCCCTGGGTGGGCGAAGCCTTTACCAACCGCCGCGAGAGTACCAAGAAGGTGGAGCTGGTGATCATGCTCAAACCGACCGTGGTGGAGAAAGACACCTGGCAAAACGAGCTGCAACGCTCCTCCGAGCTGCTCGACAAGTGGTATCCGGCCAAGGGCTGAACCATGACACCAGATGCGGTCATCCTTATCCCGAACGGCCTGTGCGGCCTTGCCAGCACAGGCCGCGTGCTCGCCGTGGCAGGTGAGGTCTCATGTATCTGACCCACTTCGGCCTGCAGGAGGCGCCGTTTGGCCTCACCCCCAATACCGGCTTCTACTACGGTCTGCCGCCTCACGAAGAGGCGCTGCAGGTTCTGAACTGGGCGCTGGCGCAGGGAGAGGGCTTTATCAAGGTGACCGGCGAGGTGGGCACCGGCAAGACCCTGCTCTGCCGCAAGTTGCTCAGCGAGCTGGGTTCGGAAGCGCGCCCGGTGCGGCTTGCCTGGTTGCCCAATCCCCATCTCACCCCGGCCGAGCTGCGCATCGCGCTGGCGCTGGAGCTGGGTCTGGCGGTGCGGGATCAGAGCGAGCTGGATCTCACCGATCGCATCCATCGTCACCTGATCAGCCTGCACCAGCAGGGCAGTCGGGTGGTGGTGCTGATCGACGAGGCGCAAGCGCTGCCGGACGAGACGCTGGAGGCGATCCGCCTGTTCGGCAATCTCGAGACCGAGTCGAGCAAGCTGCTGCAGATCGTACTGTTCGGCCAGCCCGAACTGGATGCCAGACTGGCCAAGCCGCATCTGCGCCAACTGCGCCAGCGGATTGGCTTCTCCTATTGCCTGCGGCCGCTGCGCTTTGACGAGACCCGCGCCTATCTGGAGCACAGATTGCAGGTCTCCGGGTATCGCGGGGCACCGCTGTTTGCAGGTCGAGCCATGCGTCTGTTGTGGCGGGCCTCGCGAGGGATCCCGAGACTTATCAACATCCTGGCGCAGAAGTGCCTGATGCTGGCCTATGGTCAGGGTGTGCGCCAGATCGATAGCCGTCTGGTGCGGCTCGCCATTCGCGATACCGACGATGCCAGCCGCTTTGCGCCACGGCGCTGGTGGCCCCTGTTACTGTTGCTGGGGTGCGCCCTGGCTTATGGAGTCTGGCCATGAACGAGATCAACCAGATGCTCGGGGATATGAGAGCGCCCCAGCTGCGTTGTGCGTCAACATGGGGCTGGCGGATACCTATGCTGGCTTATGGAGTCTGGCCATGAGCGTTATCAACCAGATGCTGAAAGATCTGGATCAGCGCCAGCAAGGATCCGATGGTGCTGCCGTCTATATTGCCCCTGCGCGTCAGCAGGGATGGTGGATGTTGCTGCTGACCCTGATCTGCGGTCTGGCACTGGGGATCCTCGGTTGGCGAACCTGGATCTACTGGCAGCAGACCCATACCGTCACGGCTACCAGCGAAGCGGTCTCCCCTGATGCGGTGGCTCCCGATGTGGTGACAAGGGCCGCAGCGCCTGTCAGTCAGTCCGAGCCGGTCGAGGTGGCGGCTGCGCTGCCGCTGCCAAGTCAGGATGAGGTAGATGACGAGGCCGGAGAAGGTGACTCGGGCGACACGGCCGACGGTGCGTCCTTTGATGCCTCCAGCGATGTTGACGAGTCGGAGCCGACCGATGAAGAGCTGCAGCCCGAGCTTTACGCAGAACTGGCGGCAGAGCAGCAGGCCGTCGCCAGCGCGCCGCGCAAACCGGGCGTATTGAAGATCGAGACGGTGGAGCTGTCGGCCAAGGAGCTGGCGGCACTGGCGGAGCGCAAGGCGACCACCGCCATGGCCAAGGGAAGCCTGCGGGATGCGCAGGACAACTATTACGACGTGCTGGCCCACGATCCCTACAACCAGGGGGCGCGGGAGCAGCTGGCCGGTTTGCTCTACGGCGAGGGCCGCCTGACCGAGGCGCGTCAGCTGCTGGAGGAGGGGATCCGGCTTGATCCCCAGCAGGCCGATTTTCGTCTGCTGCTGGCCCGTCTTGCCATCAGCGAGGGACAGCAGCAGCAGGCCCTTGGCTGGTTGTCCGGTTATCAGCCGGATCTCGCCAGCAACATGGACTACTACGCCACCTGGGCGGGGCTGACCCAGGAGCTGGGCCAGAATGCCGATGCGGCGGCGCTCTATGTGAAGCTGCTGCGCCAGCAGCCGGATCAGGGCCGCTGGTGGCTTGGCCTCGGCGTGGCCGAGGATGGTCAGGGGCACAGTCAGCGGGCGCTCGATGCCTATCGCAACGCCCTGCTGCACGGCAACCTCGGCGAGGCATCGACCAACTGGCTGGAACAACGAATTGGCCAACTAACCCCTTGATAAACCGCAGGTTCGATTAGCGAAGCCTAATCGAATACGACAACGGGTGTGAAGCAACAGATATCGGAGCAAACATGGCACAACCCAGACTGAAAATGCGCCTCGGCGACCTGCTGGTACAAGAGCAGATCATCTCTGATGATCAGTTGCAGCTTGCCCTGCAGCAGCAGCGTCAGACCGGCCGCAAGCTGGGCACCACCCTGATCGATCTCGGTTTTATCAGCGAGGTACAGCTGCTGCAGTTCCTCGCCCGCCAGCTGGATGTGCCCTTCTTCGATCTCAACAACCTCACCATCGACGCCGCCGCGGTGCCGCTGCTGCCCGAAGTGCAGGCGCGCCGTTATCGGGCGCTGGCGGTCAACCTCACCGACAACAAGGTGACGGTGGCGATGTCGGATCCTGCGGATCTGAGCGCACTGGATGCCATCGCCGCCCTGCTTAGCCCGCGCATCATGGTGCTGGCGGTGGCGCGGGAAGGGCAACTGCTGGAGTATTTCGACCGCCTCTATCGCCGTACTCGCGAGATCGAGAGCTTCGCCGAACAGCTGCAGGAGGAGTATCAGGACTCCGGCTTCGAGCTGGGCTCCAGCAATCTGGGGGCCAATGACGAGGGGGAGGCAACGGTGGCCAAGCTGCTGCGCTCCCTGTTCGAGGATGCGGTGCAGGTGGGGGCGTCGGATATCCACATCGAACCGGACGAAAAGGTGCTGCGCATTCGCCAGCGGATCGACGGCATCCTGCACGAAAATATCCTGAACGAGGTGCGCATCGCCCAGGCGCTGGTACTGCGCCTCAAGCTGGTGGCGGGGCTCGATATCTCCGAGAAGCGCTTGCCGCAGGATGGTCGCTTCAATATGAAGGTGCGCGGCCGCGATGTGGATGTGCGGATGTCCACCATGCCGGTGCAATATGGCGAGTCGGTGGTGATGCGTCTGCTGGATCAATCCTCCGGCATCCTGTCATTGACCGAGACCGGCATGCCGCCTGAGATCCTGACCCGTTTCCGCCGCCAGCTCAAACGCCCGCACGGCATGATCCTGGTGACCGGCCCGACCGGGAGCGGCAAGACCACCACCCTCTATGGCGCTCTCTCCGAGCTCAACCAGTCCAGCCACAAGATCATCACGGTAGAAGACCCGGTGGAGTATCGCTTGCCCCGCGTCAATCAGGTACAGGTTAACCCCAAGATCGGCCTCACGTTTTCTCATGTGCTGCGTTCCACCCTGCGTCAGGATCCGGACATCCTGCTGGTGGGGGAGATGCGGGACAACGAGACGGTAGAGATCGGTCTGCGTGGCGCCATCACCGGTCACCTGGTGCTGACCACTCTGCACACCAACGATGCGGTGACCAGTGCCCTGCGTCTGATCGACATGGGAGCGCCCGGCTATCTGGTGGCGAGCGCCCTGCGGGCGGTGGTCGCCCAGCGGCTGGTGCGGCGGGTGTGCGAGCACTGCGTCGAGGAGAAGGCGCCGGACGAAGGGCAGGCCACCTGGCTTACCGTGCTCTCCGGCGAGGCGCCCGGCCAGCACACCTATCACAAGGGACGGGGTTGCCAGAGCTGCAACTTTACCGGTTATTCCGGCCGGATCGGGGTCTACGAACTGCTGGAGCTGGATCAGCCGATGATGGATGCCCTGCGCCGTAACGATGCGGAAGGGTTCGCCAAGGCGGCCCGTCAACACGAACACTACCGGCCGCTGGCCCTCACCGCCCTCGATTATGCCCGGCAGGGGATCACCTCGGTGGACGAGGTGCTGCGACTGGCCGAGGATTTGGGGTAAGCGATGGCTAACTTTGCCTACAAGGGGCGTGACAGCCAGGGCAACGCCACCAGTGGCGTGGTCGAAGCGGCCAACGAGATGGCTGCCGCCGAGCAGCTGATGCGCCGCGGGGTGATGCCGACCGAGCTCAAACCGGGCAAGGCCAAATCCGCCGCCATCGACTGGTCACTGCTGCTGGAAGGGGGCGTCAAGCTGGACGAGCTGGTGATCTTCAGCCGCCAGATGTATGCCCTGACCCGGGCCGGGATCCCGATCCTGCGCGCCATCTCCGGGCTGGAGGAGAGCACTCACAGCAAGCCGCTCAAGCGGGCGCTTCATTCGCTGGGGGAAGATCTCGGCAACGGTCGGCCGCTCTCCAGCTCGATGCAGGCGCACCCCAAGGTATTCAGCAGCCTGTTCGTCGCCATCATCCATGTGGGTGAGAACACCGGTCAGCTGGAAGAGGCCTTTTTGCAGCTCGCCACCTATTTCGAGCTGGAGCTGGAGACCCGCAAGCGGATCAAGACCGCGATGCGCTACCCCAGCTTCGTGATGATCGCCATTGGTATCGCCATGGTGATCCTCAATATCATGGTGATCCCGGTGTTTGCCGGCATGTTCGCCAAATTCGGGGTGGAGTTGCCGCTGGCGACCCGCATTCTGCTCGCCACTTCCCACTTTTTTGTCCACTACTGGTGGCTGCTGCTCGCCATTCTGGCGGGGATGGTGTTTGGCTGGCGTCGCTGGGTCGCTACACCCAAGGGCAAGCTGACTTGGCATCGCTGGCAACTCAAGTTGCCGATCGTCGGCACCATCATAGAGCGCTCTTTGTTGGCCCGTTTTGCTCGCAGTTTCTCCATGATGCTCAAAGCCGGGGTGCCGCTCAACACGGCGCTGACCCTGGTGGCTGATGCGGTGGATAACGCTTATATGGCGGGGCGAGTGCGGGATATGCGCGCCGGTATCGAGCGGGGCGAGAGCCTGCTGCGCACCGCTGGCAGCAGCGGCCTGTTTACCCCGCTGGTGATGCAGATGATCGCCGTGGGGGAGGAGACCGGTCAGGTCGATGACCTGCTCCATGAAGCGGCCGAGTATTACGAGCGGGAGGTGGATTATGACCTCAAGAGCCTTACCGCCCGCATCGAGCCGATCCTGATCGGGATCGTGGCGGTGATGGTGTTGATCCTGGCGCTCGGTATCTTCACGCCGATGTGGGACATGATGCGAGCCGTAAGAGGCAAGTAATCTTGCTGGAACTGGATATCTTCACGTCTGAATGGTGGGACGTGATGGGAGCCGTAAGAGGCAAGTAACCGCCTGATTGGCGGGGCACTATGAGCATCGTAAGAGGCAAGAGCACGGTGGAGTCGAGGACGGGATGAGCAGACAGACGCAGCAGGATGATCGCTGGCTGACCGGATATCGGCGGATCGCCGTGGTGATCCTGCTGATGGTGATCGTCGCCACCCTGGTGCGCAGCTATCAGGTCCATCGGGAAGAGGCGCAGCAACTGGCGCTCACTCTGCTGGGAGAGCAATTTGCCGAGCGGGCACAGCGTTTGCACGGCCTCTGGCTCGACGAGCGACGTCCCGACACCTTGCATAGTGCGGGTCAGGGTTGGCAATTTGATGCGCGTGGTTGGCCACTCGGGCTGGTGCCGCTGCAATCCCCTTCGGAAAATTGCCGCCAGTTGTGGTTGGCACTGGTGGGTGAGACGGACGGCGGCATGCCCCCGTTGCAGGTTCTGGCCCGCCCCGATGGCAGTGGTTGCGAGATGGGGTGGGATGGTTATTGGCTGATTTATCAGTTTTCTGACGGGCGGGTGATGAAAAAGCCTTGAATGAAGCTAATCATATGACCCAACTACATGATTTTTTTGGGCCTGCATGAAATAATGCGGGGCATTACGGAGGGAGCATGACAATGAAACCAATAGCACCAACAATGCCGGAAAACGGGATGATGAGACGGGCCGCTGGCTTCTCCCTCATTGAGCTGGTGATCGTTATCGTGATCCTGGGGATCCTGGCGGTGACTGCGCTGCCGCGCTTTCTCGATGTGACTGACGAAGCGAAAAAGGCCAGCGTGGAAGGGGTCTCTGGCGGTTTTGCTACCGGCGTTTCGCTGGTGCGGGCTCAATGGGAGGCGGAAGGTCGCGCCAAACAGGACAGTCTCAATACCGTGCTCTATGACGGCAGCCGCTTCTATCTGACTACTCCGACTGACAGCCAGATCAGCAACGGCGAGCTGTCGCCCGGCTATCCCATGGATACCGCTGCCAGCGGCAATCCTAATGTGGATCCGGCCAGTCTGACAGCCGAGCGTTGTCTCAATATTTGGGAGGGGCTGCTGCAAAACCCGCCCAAGGCTACGGCCACCTTCAATGAAGTGCGTGGTAGCGGGAATGACCTGAAATACTATGCCACCGTGAGCGGTAGCGGGCTTGATTCGGTCTGCCGCTACTATCTGGTCAATAGTTTGAGTAAGGGCAGTGATGGCAAGTATCAGGATCCGCAAGGCAAGACTGATGCATTTATGAGTTTCAGTTACCGTCCGGCATCCGGTCAGGTGACCACCAATATTAATTAACAGAGGAAAGTGAAATGAAAAAACAGGCGGGTTTTACCCTGATCGAACTGGTTATCGTGATCATCATTCTGGGTATTCTTGCGGTCACCGCTGCACCCAAGTTCCTGAATCTGCAGGATGATGCGCGTACATCAACTCTAAAAGGTGTGGAGGGTTCTCTGAACTCCGCAGGTGCGATGGTTTACAGCAAATCAGTTATCGCCGGTAATGATAAGTCGGCTGACACTACTTTGGATATTGGTAACGGAGTTACCGTCGGGATTGCTTATGGCTACCCTAAGGCAACTGAAGCGGATCTTAAAAAGGTACTGGAATTGAGCTCTGGCGATTGGAGTTTTGGTACTCCAGCATCAAGCAGTATTAAGATTTTCCCTGCAGGTGTTTCTGCGGGTACTGCGACCAATTGCTTTGTTACTTATACACAAGCTGGATCTGGCTCTGTGCCGACTACAGCAGTTACAGATTGCAAATAAGCCTGATGCACGCACAAAGATGGAGAGAGTATGTCTCTCCATCTTTTTAAAGGTCTACATATGCCAGAACAAAACCGAGGCTTTACTCTTATTGAACTGGTTTTAGTAGTCTTGTTACTCGGGATTCTGGCCGCCTTTGCTGTGCCCAAATGGCTGGGCAAAGGCGGCTTTGAAACTCAAAGTTTGCGTGATGAGTTGCTAACCCGGCTGCGGTTGGTACAGACCGTCAATATGCATGAGCCTGCCGACCGCTGTACCCAGCTGGTGGTGGCCTCTCCCCGTTTTGCCCACCGTACTTATGCGGCGTGTCCCGCCAGTGATGACCTGGATACCAGTAGTGGCTGGACTCCCCAGTTGGAGACCCGTGGTCGACTGGTTACGCCCTCTGTCGGTATCTCCATCTCCCTTGATAACAACAACCGCTTCGTGCTGCGCTTCGATCAGATGGGGCGACCGCTGGGCACTTGCGCTGCCGGTTGTACCTTGCTGGTGAGTGATGGTCGCGAAACTAGTCGCATCAAGATTGAGTCAGAGGGGTTTATCCATGAGAGCCCTTAAGCGCGGTTTTACCCTGATTGAACTGATCGTCGGTATCGTTCTGCTGGCGGTGGCGCTGACCGGTATTTTAGGACTGCTGATTAATCAGGCACCACAGGCGGTGGATCCGGTGCAGCAGGTGCGAGCCGCCCAGCTGGCCCAGCGGCTGGCCGGCGAGATCCTGCAAAAATCGTTTGATGAAAACTCCGATCATAACGGTGGCCGTTATCGCTGTGGCGAGCAGGTGGCGGGGGTGACCATCTCCCCTTGTTCCAGCAGTTATGGTCCTGATGGCACCGGCGAGTCAGAGTCCTACACCTATAACGATGTGGATGATTTTGATACCGCGGGCAGTTGGCAGCAGGCCAGCCGGTTTACGCAAACCAGCTGGGTTACGAATAATGATGATGAATATCGCAACTATCAGGTCAGGATTGCAGTAAGCGCCGCAGATTTTAGCGATGGCAGCTTCAAGAGTTGTGTAGCGCCCTGTTCTGTGGGCAAACGCATCGATCTGCAGATCAAGCTGCCGGATGAGAGCGTGCTCGACTTCTCCTTTTATCGGGGGAACTACTGATGGATCGCTCCGCTGTCGGGTCTTGCCTGCCTGTCCGAATGTCCGCGCCTGTAACTACTTCCAGCGTCCGATTACGCCGACCGGCTAATCGAACCTACCGTAAACCTCGGGGTAACAGTGGCTTTACCCTGGTCGAGTTGGTGATGGTGATCCTGCTGCTCGGGATCATGGCGACCTTTAGCAGCCAGTTTATTGGTATCGGCAGCCAGATTTATGGCGATGCCAGCAGCCGTGAGCAGCTGATGAGCGATGCCCGCTTCGCCATGGAGCGGCTTAACCGCGAACTGCGCGATGCAGTGCCAGGATCGGAGCGGATAGAGACCACTGGCGGTGCATGGGTCGACTCGGGCGCCTGTTTGCGGTTCTGGCCTATCAGCACCTCCAGCCGCTATTTTGCGCTTAACCGCGCCATGTCGGGGAGCACGGCCACCCTTGAACTGGTGATGGCCACCCCGGCCTCTGCGGCCAATCCACTGGATGTGGATGCCACCGCCGTTAAAAAGGATGATCAGCTGATCGTCTTCCCCGTGCCGGACAAAAATGCCGGTTCGCTCACGGCAGGCTGCGATTATGGCCGTTGTGTGGCCAGGGTTACCGATGTGCTGACTCCCGTTTCCGGGGCGCAAACCATCCGCTATACCAGCACCGAGAGTCTGGCTGGCCTCTCTCCAGGCAGCCGTGTCTACTTTGCCAACCAGCAGGTACGTTACTGTGTGGAAGGAAACACGCTGACCCGTGCCAGCGCGGCCATTGGTGCACCTTTACCCTCGCAAGGCGTGTTGATGGCCGATTCCCTTCATATTGGCACCTTCTATCGGGAAGCCTCGGCGTTTAACGCCGAAGGGGAGTTTGGCATGCGCTTTATCTTTGAGCGCAAGGGGGAGTCGGTCACCTTCAACCACAAGATAGAGGTGTTCAATGTGCCCTGATCCACATGCTTTCGGTCGGATGCGAGGCAGCGCCTTGATGATCGCCCTGTTTGTTATTGTGGTAATGGCGCTGCTGGCGGCTGCCATGGGCCGTTTTCTGGTCGATAGCGGCGAGAAAAATACCGTGGAGGTGCGCAGCGTGCGCGCCCTGCTGGCCGCCCAGAGCGGGCTGGAAGTGGCGCTCTATCGACTATTCCCCAACCGTACACTTGCTCAACCGACGCCACCAGCGGTGTGCCAAGTAACCAGCACACTGAACTTTGCCAGTAATCCCGGGCTGACCAACTGTCGGGCTGTGGTTCGTTGCGCCACGGTGCCGGTGACCTATAACGGATCTGTGACCAATGGCTATCGCCTCGAGAGTATCGGCACCTGTGGCAACTCGGACCTCAACAGTGCCAACCCTGATTTTGTTGTAAGCAGAACCCTGATGGTCGAAGCTTATTGATGGAGTGACGCAGTGAGATCCCAAATAAGGAGTGAGAATTCATGATGCTCCGTTCGAGCGCTTATTTTTTGTTGGCGTTGGTTTGGTGCTCCGCTTCGGTACAGGCCGCCAGCCAGTGTACTGCAGCTTTCGCCTACCCGGTTCAGAGCCATGCTTCTCCCGGTTTGCTCGCCATGAGTGGAGAAAGCAAGATCGTCAGCGCTACCATGAATACCAATTATCCCTTCCTTGGCAAAACCATCCAGCCGAACGCCAACTGCAACAATAGTGGTTACTGGAACGGGAGTACCTGGATCTCCAATTGCAACGTCAGCGGCGCTCTGGCCAGTCCGCTCAAGGATGTGGCATTTATCAGCGACCCCGATGATTTCCCGGCTGATCCTGGTGGATTCCCTTCCTTCAGCAGCCAGCGTGACCTGGCGTGTACCGGCGCCATCTCCCCCATCGCCAGGCAATACAGAGATGCCAACTGGAGCAATCAGAACTGCGAGGCCACCCTGCGTGCTGGGCAAACGTACTATTTCGAGGCGCTCTCCCTGTCTGGAGGCGCCGTGCTCAACCTCAACGGTGCGACCGTCTATGCCAGGACGGTGCTGGTCACGGGGAACTCGGATGGCATCAAGGGGAGTGGCAACCTCCACGTCAATGAGCTGACGGTCTCCGGCAACGGCAAGCTCTCCGGTGCGAACGTCACCGTTTATGACAACCTAGCGCTGTCGACCAGCTCGATTGGCAACGTCACTGCCCGCTTTCAGCCCCACTATGCCAAAGCGGTCTCCCTGAGCGGGCAGAGCCAGATGCCCATGGCGGCGGGGGACTGGGCCATCAGGGAACTGACGGTCGAGGACAACAGCGTCATGACGCTGGAGGGACAGAGTACCCTCAGTGTCTACGAGTTAGAGATGAAGGGGCAGGGCAAGATCACGGCCGCGGGCAGTCGCGGCGATCTGACCCTCAAACTGCATCAGACCCTGGAGGTGAGCGACAACGGCGTCATCAATGGCTATCTGCAGGCCAGTTACGTCAAGACCTTCAAGCATCAGAGTACGTCTGACATCCGGCTCTACTTCCGTGGCGGCAGCCACTGGATCGACAAGTTGGAGCTTGGCAGCAACGACAAGCTGATCTTCGATACCGGTTTCGCCACCCAGCTCTACCTCAAGAGTGACCTGATCCTGAGCGACCAGATGGAGGTCAATGCTGGGGGCATGGCCAACGACCTTATGTTCTACCACTTTGGCAAGGTCACCATGAGCAGCAATGCCAAGCTCAACGCCATTCTGTATGTGATTGCGGGCGATCTGGCCATGAGCGGACAGGCCCAGCTTACGGGGGCCGTGTCGGCGGTGAATGTCACCATGACGAACAACAGCATGGTCATCCATGAGCCCTTCACCGGTGACTGGCCCGGTATCTGTGAAGAGGATCTGCCCTGCTTCAGCGACGACTTCTCCGCCAGCGCTCTCAGCAACAACTGGGTGGTGGCCCGCAGCAGCGGCAATTTTACCCCCGCCATCGTCAATGGCAGGCTCGGCATGACCGAGGCCAGCACCCGGCAATCCACCTCGGCCACCTATCAGCGGCTTTTCCCCGCTGCCAACAACTTGGTGACCATAGAATTCGACCAGTATTCCCACGGCGGCAACGGGGCGGACGGCATGGCGGTGGTGCTCTCGGATGCTAGGGTGACCCCCCAGCCTGGCGCCTTCGGTGGGCCCCTCGGATATGGTTTCAAGACGGGGGTCAATGGCTTTGCCGGTGGCTGGCTCGGGGTGGGAATAGATGAGTACGGCAACTTCTCCGGCGAAGGTGGGGCGACCAACAAGGGGCGGCGCAAGCAGTCCGTGGTAGTGCGTGGCTCGGGCTCGGGCACCAGCGGCTACAACTATCTCAAAGGGACTTGCAAAGATGGTGCTGACAACGCCAACGGCGACTGCCTCTCGCCAACCGTGGACAGCGGCTCGGACAGCAATCGCCCTCACCGTTATCGACTGACCATAGACTCGCGCATCGGCGGCCAGTCCATGGTCAAGGTGGAGCGCAACACAGGGGGCGGCTACAGCACCCTAATCGACAGCTTCAATGCAGCCACCCAGAGCGGCCAGGCGGCCATTCCCGAGAATCTGCTATTGTCGCTGACCGGTTCGACCGGGGATGCGACCAACGCCCACCAGATCGACAACGTCCGTATCTGCGCCCTCAACTCCAGCCCGGTGGGCACCCAGATCGATCACTTCGAGTTCGATCACTCAGGCCAAGCCCTGACCTGCACCCCCGAGACCATGACCATACGGGCCTGCGCCAACGCCAGTTGCAGCCAGCTGTTTACGGATCCGGTAAGCGCCGCCCTGACGCCGCTTAAAAATGGCGGCAATGGCTGGGTAGCCGGCAACCAGGTGAGCTACAGCGGCAACACCGCTACAGTGAGTTTCAGCGGCGGCACCACCAGCTTGCAGCTGCGCAACAATCTGGCGAGCTCCATGACGGTGGGGGTAAGCGGCTCGACGCCGTCCACCAAGCCGCTCAGCACCACCCTGTGCCGAGCGGGCAGCGGCGCCCTGAGCGCCACCGCCTGTACTCTCAGCTTCGCCGACAGCGGTTTCTTCTTCGATTTGCTGGATACCTATTCCAACCAGCCTCAGGATGTGACTATAAGTGCGGTCAAAAAAGACGACATTACCAAGCAATGTGTGCCCGGATTTACCGGCGTGAGGTCTGTCGGCTTTTGGGGAACGTACAACAATCCAAATACCAATAGCTTTGGTAGCAAGATTTCCATCGATGGCAACGCCATTGCAACTTATGCCGGCAGTGTTTCTTCACCAACGCCAACCACCCTTAACCTGACTTTCGATAATCAGGGTAAGGCGACCTTGAAAAAAGTGACCTACCCAGATGCGGGTCAGATGCAGCTTTCAGCCAGTCATAATGGCAGTGGCGAGACGGCGGGTCTGGTGATGACGGGGTCCGACAAGTTTGTGGCACGTCCGGTCGGCCTGTGCATCACGCCCTCGCAAGGGGCCTGCGTGGCAGGTGATAGCAGTTGTCCGGTATTCAAAAAAGCGGGGGAGACGTTTCAGGTAGATATCAAGGCGATGGCCTGGGAGTCGGCCAATGATGGGGATATCTGCGTAGGGAATCAGACTACGCCCAACTTTGCTTTGACTAACATCGCTCTTGCTACTCAACTGGTTGCCCCGATTCCCGGGCAAAATGCGCAGGTCGGTACAGCGAGCTATAACCACTCTAATGGGATGGGCATCAACAATCTCAATAAGGTCACCCAGTCAGTCAGCGAGGTGGGGGTGTTCCGGATGACGGCGACGCCACCGGCGGCAAAGCCGCCAGAAGGAAGCACTGTATCTACGGGCTATTTCGGCTACACCATCCCTCCCGCCAGCAGCGTGCCGGTGGGCCGCTTCGTACCCTGGGATTACAGTTTGAGCGGTGGTTTTATCACACCTGCCTGCAATGCCTTTACATACATGAGTCAGCCCTTTGCCAGCGGCTTTGTCCTCACTGCGCGCAATCTGCAGAAAGGAACGACACAGAACTATCAGGGGGCGTTCGCTAAAGGGGTTGCTGAGATGGTGGCGGCAAATGCTCTGGATGGGGTTGTGCGTGACAAGCGTATTACACTATCTCCCTCGCTCAGTTGGGCAAGTGGTGTGGCAAGGGTGAATCAGCAGTCACCTTTCGGGCTGAATACCCGCTTTGATCGTGCTACTAGTCCAGAAGCACCGTTTGCCACGTTGAGCTTTGGTATCAAAGTCGATGATCAGGATGGCGGTACTACGCTGTTGGCGAATCCGAATATGAATACGGCTGTAGTAGGGGATTGTTCCAAATCGGGGCAAGGGTGTAATGCGGTGCAACTGGGGGCGCAAAAGCTGTTGTATGGCCGCCTACTGGCAGGTAAGGATCGTGGCGTCGATAGTGCCAATCTGCCTTTGAAGTTATTGATGCAGCGTTTCGATCTGGGTGGTTGGGTGATCAATGATGAGGATAACTGTACTCAGCTATCGCTGGCGAATAGTGGTTTTGATCCCCTGCCAGCGGTAGAGCCTAAAGATCCTGATCGCAAAATTGGCTTTAATAGTGTGACATCTTCTTACGAGGTTACAGGCAAGGTACCCCCGCAATTAACCAAACCATATAGCAGTACTCTGACGTTAAGTGGTCAAACGGTTCCGGCCAGTTCTGCCAGGGCAAAGCAAGGTGAGATCGTTTTTCACTTTGGTGCACCGAATGTTGCAGTGCGCATTCCCTACAAGGTCGAATTGGCAAATCAGCCATCCTCGCCACTCTGGTTGTCTGACCCAACGAGTGCCAATGATGGCAACCTGCAAGGTGAGGCCATTTTCGGCTCCTGCCGGGGTAATGACAGAATTATTTATCGGCGCGAAGTATTGCACTAAATGATGTGTAAGGGGGGCTGGCGCAACGGCATCCCCCTAAATCCTTGTTTATTAGCGTTTGCAAGCGTGTGCGAGTGAGTGATGACTCGCATTTTTGTCGCGCCTGATTGATTGGCGACAGTTTGAGCGCTTGCCCATTAGGGTGGGCATTGGTAAAGTTAGCCGGTTTTCTGCACCTCCAAATTCTTAGGATTTCCCGTAGCCATGTTCAAAAAGCTCAGAGGCGTCTTTTCCAACGATCTGTCGATCGATTTGGGAACTGCCAACACCCTGATCTATGTAAAAGATCAAGGGATCGTCCTTAACGAACCCTCAGTTGTCGCCATTCGCCAAGAGCGCGGGAACGCCAAATCGGTCGCTGCTGTCGGTCATGCCGCCAAGCAGATGCTGGGCCGTACCCCGGGCAACATCTCCGCGATCCGCCCGATGAAAGACGGCGTGATCGCCGATTTCTACGTGACCGAGAAGATGCTGCAGCACTTCATCAAGCAGGTTCACGACAACAACTATTTCCGCCCCAGCCCGCGTGTGCTGGTGTGTGTGCCGTGCGGCTCCACCCAGGTTGAGCGTCGCGCCATCAAGGAGTCCGCACTGGGCGCCGGTGCCCGTGAGGTCTACCTGATCGACGAGCCAATGGCTGCTGCCATCGGTGCCGGCCTGCCGGTCTCCGAAGCGACCGGTTCCATGGTGGTCGATATCGGTGGTGGTACCACCGAAGTGGCCATCATCTCCCTGAACGGTGTGGTCTACTCCCAGTCCGTCCGTATCGGTGGCGACAAGTTTGACGAAGCGATCATCAGCTACGTCCGTCGCAACTACGGCAGTCTGATCGGTGAAGCCACTGCCGAGCGCATCAAGCACGAGATCGGCTCTGCCTATCCGGGTGAAGAGGTGCGCGAGATCGAAGTGCGTGGCCGTAACCTGGCCGAAGGTGTACCGCGCAGCTTCACCCTCAACTCCAACGAGATCCTGGAAGCGCTGCAAGAGCCGCTGTCCGGTATCGTTGCGGCTGTCATGGTGGCGCTGGAGCAGTCTCCGCCGGAACTGGCTTCCGACATCTCCGAGCGCGGCATGGTGCTGACCGGTGGTGGCGCACTGCTGAAAGACATCGACCGTCTGCTGATGGAAGAGACCGGCATTCCTGTCGTCGTGGCCGAAGATCCCCTCACCTGTGTGGCCCGTGGCGGCGGCAAGGCGCTGGAGCTGATCGATATGCACGGTGGCGATCTGTTCCACTACGAATAAGACCCAAAGCCGGCCAGCGTGCCGGCTCTTTTTTGACGACCCATGAAACCCATTTTTGGTAGAGGCCCTTCGCTTCAGTTACGGTTGTTTCTCGCCGTCATCATCTCCATCGCTGCCATCGTCGCGGATTCCCGCTTCGGTGTGTTTACCCATGTCCGCGTCTACCTCAGTTCGTTAGTCAGTCCCCTGCAATACATGGCCAATGCGCCCGGTACCCTGCTCGACACCATGTCGACCCAGGTGCAGACCCGTGCCGATCTTATCGAGCAGACCAAGCAGCAGGAGCAACAGCTGTTTACCCTGCGCTCTCGCCTGCTCAAGATGGATCATCTGGAGCACGAGAACCAGCGCCTGCGCGAGCTGCTGGGCTCGCCGGTGCACAAGGAGTCCCGCAAGATGGTGGCCGAGCTGCTGTCGGTGGATTCCGACCCCTTCAGCCATCAGGTGCTGATCAACAAGGGGGCGCTGGATGGCGTCTACAACGGTCAGGCGGTGATCAACGATCAGGGGGTGATTGGTCAGGTGCTCCACGTGGGCTCCACCACCAGTCGCGTGCTGCTGATCACCGACTCCAGCCATGGCATTCCGGTGCGGGTGCTGCGCAACGACTTGCGTGCTATTGCCTCCGGCAGTGGCGAGCTCGACAAGCTTGAGCTGCGCAACCTGCCGCGCAACACCGATATTCAGGTGGGGGATCTGCTGGTCACCTCGGGCCTGGGTGGCCGCTTCCCGGAAGGTTATCCGGTGGCGACCGTGACTCGCTCCGAGTATGTGGAGGGCAAGCCCTTCGCCCAGGTCGAGGCCAAGCCGCTGGTGGAGCTGGATCGACTGCGCTACCTGCTGCTGCTGTGGACCGACAAGAAGCCTGAAGTACATGATGAGGATGGCGAACAGGCAGCGCCCGCTGCGTCCGCCGCAGGAGCCACTCGCTGATGCTGCAACCCGCCAGCGGCAGGATCTGGATCTGGATCTCGATCCTGCTGGCCTTGAGCCTGTCGATCCTGCCGCTTCCTTTCGAATTTGACCCCTTCCGTCCGGACTGGCTGGCCATGGTGCTGATCTACTGGGCACTGGCCTTGCCGCACCGGACCAACGTCGGCACCGCCTGGGTGGCGGGCCTGCTGCTGGATGTGCTGCTCGGCAGCACCCTCGGCGTGCGGGCGATGGCGATGGCCATCACCACCTATCTGGCAGCCTTCCAGTTCCAGAAGATCCGCAATTTCTCCCTCTGGCAGCAGGCACTGATCATCGGTGGCCTCTCGCTGGTGGGCAAGATGACGGTATTCTGGGCCGAGCACCTGTTCAGCCAGGCCAGCCTCAACTTCGCCTATTTTTGGTCGACGTTGACGACGATGTTAATATGGCCCTGGGTGTTTCTGGTGCTGCGCAAGGTGCGGCGCCGCTTCAACATTAGGTAAATATGAGCAAAAACAACGAACCACAACTCTATCTCGCCTCGGCTTCTCCCCGTCGCCGTGAACTGCTTACCCAGCTTGGCTACCGCTTCGAGGTGCTGAAACTGGATGTGCCCGAGCAGCGGGAAGAGGGTGAAAAGGCGCAGGATTACGTCTGCCGCCTCGCCCGTGACAAGGCGATGGCTGGCGTGGCGTGTGCGCCGACGGCGTTGCCGGTGCTGGGTGCCGACACCATAGTGGTGCTGGGCGACCTGGTACTGGAGAAACCGTCCGATCTGCTCGATGCCAAAGATATGCTGGAGGCGCTCTCCGGCAAGGTGCATCAGGTGATGACGGCGGTGGCGCTGGCCAGCAAGGATCGTTGTGACGTGCGTCTGGTCACCACCAACGTGGCGTTTCGCAAGCTGGATGAGGCCGAAATCGAGGCCTACTGGCGGACCGGTGAGCCCTGTGACAAGGCCGGGGCTTATGGCATTCAGGGCATTGCCGGCAAATTTGTCAGCCGCATCGAGGGGAGCTATAGCGCCGTGGTCGGCCTGCCCCTGCTGGAGACAGACCTGCTGATCAAGCATCATCTGGAACAGCTCAAATAATTTCCCGTCAGCTGTGCTCTGCTGCGTTTCTCCCTTGCGCGCGTTGTACCGGATTGGCTCTATAGAATTCAAAACTGGAACAGGCAAGGTTACTTATGTCGGTAGAACTGCTGGTTAACGTTACCCCCTCCGAAACCCGGGTCGCTCTGGTCGAAAACGGTCTGCTGCAGGAAGTGCATGTCGAGCGTCAGGCCAAGCGCGGCATCGTGGGCAATATCTACAAAGGCAAGATCAGTCGGGTGCTGCCCGGTATGCAGGCGGCGTTCGTCGATATCGGCATGGACAAGGCGGCCTTCCTGCACGCCTCCGATATCGTGCCGCACACCGAGTGTGTGGCGGTGAAGGAGAAGGAGCAGTTTCAGGTCGGCAATATCGCCGAGCTGGTGCGTCAGGGGCAGGACATCATGGTGCAGGTGGTGAAAGATCCGCTGGGTACCAAAGGTGCCCGTCTCACCACTGATATCACCTTGCCTTCCCGCTATCTGGTGTTTATGCCGGGCAGCGCCCACGTTGGCGTCTCCCAGCGCATCGAGTCCGAAGCGGAGCGGGAGCGTCTCAAGCGCACCGTGGCCGGTTATGTGGACGAGCTGGGTGGCTACATCATCCGTACCGCCGCCGAAGGGGTGGGGGAGCTGGAGCTGGAGCAGGATGCCGCCTTCCTGAAACGCCTGTGGCGCAAGATCCTCGAGCGCAAGCAGAAGTACCCGCCCTGCAAGATCCTCTACGAGGATCCCAGTCTGGCCTTTCGGGTGGTGCGCGATTTTGTCGGCGCCGAGCTCGACAAGATCCGCGTTGACTCGCGTCAGAGCTTCGATCAGCTCAAGCGTTTCACCGGTGAGTATGTGCCGGAGCTGGCCAACAAGCTGGAGTACTACCCCGGCGAGTCGCCGATCTTCGATCTCTACGACGTGGAGAACGAGATCCAGCGCGCACTGGAGCGCAAGGTGGAGCTGAAATCCGGCGGCTACCTCATCATCGACCAGACCGAAGCCATGACCACGGTGGATATCAACACCGGCGCCTTCGTTGGCCATCGCAATCTGGAAGAGACCATCTTCAACACCAACGTCGAGGCGACGGCGGCCATCGCCCGCCATCTGCGGCTGCGCAACCTCGGCGGCATCATCATCATCGACTTCATCGACATGCAGTCCGAAGATCACCGCCGTCGGGTGCTGCACAGCCTGGAGCAGGCGTTGTCGAAAGACCGCGCCAAGACCAACGTCAACGGTTTCTCCCAGCTCGGTCTGGTGGAGATGACCCGCAAGCGCACCCGCGAGAGTCTGGAGCATGTGCTCTGCTCCGAGTGCCCCGAGTGCAAGGGGCGCGGCCGGGTCAAGACCGTGGAGTCGGTCTGCTTCGAGATCCTGCGGGAGATCATCCGGGTCAATCGCGCCTACGATGCGGATCAGTTCACCGTTTACGCCGCTCCGGCCGTGGCCGACTACCTCCATGGCGAGGAGTCCCACAGTCTGGCGGAGCTGGAAGTGTTTATCGGCAAGCAGGTGCGGGTGGTGAGCGAACCCCTCTGCGGTCAGGAGCAATTCGACGTGGTGATGATGTAATTGGTCTACCGCTGGCTGAGTCGGGGCTGGTTGGCTCTGGGGGTCCTGTTCGTACTGATGGCCATGCTGGTCACGCTGGTACGGGTTGGGGGCCCTTTGCTGAATCAATACCGGGAGAGTCTGATCCACACTCTGCTGGGGGATTCACAACTCAAGGTCAGCGTGGAGCAAGTGGGGCTGGACTGGACACAATCCGGCCCAGCCCTCGAATTGCAGCAACTCGCCATCGCCCCGGATTCGGGGCGTTTTACCGTACAGCTCGGCAAAGCTTGGGTGCATCTCGACTTCTGGCGCACCCTCAACGAGCTCAAGCCGGTGTTTGGCGAGCTGACCCTCAGCGATGGCGACATCACTCTCGATTTCAGCCAGCCCGCCAACAGCCGCGAGCCGCAAGGAGACCACCAGCAGGGGGCCCTGCTGCGCTTTCTGCTGACCCAGCTCTCCACCTTCGATGTGCACAACACCCGCCTCAGCGTCACCACCTCCCTCGGCGATCTGCGGGCGCTCGACATTGCCCAACTGCGCTGGCAGAACCGCGGCAAGCGCCATCAGGGTGTGGGCAAGGCGTATCTGATCAACGGGGTGGGCGAGAGCACCATCGATCTGATTCTGGATATCGATGCCCCGACGGCGCGCCTCGACCGCCTCAAGGGGCAGCTCTATCTGGGTGCCCGCCAGCTCGATATCAGTCCCATTCTCGCCAAGATCCATGCCGGTGAGCCCAGCGTCGCCGGTCAGCTCGACTTCCAGCTCTGGAGCGAGTTTGACAGCGGCAAGCTGGGCAACACCCTGCTGGCCTTTGGCAACAACTATCTGATCTGGAAGGATCCCAAGGATCAGCGGCTCCATCGTCTCGGTCTCGATGGCGGCAAGGTTCAGCTACGCCGCGATGGTCAGGACTGGCAACTGGCCAGCCACGATGTGATCTTCAAACTTGACGAAAAACCCTGGCTGCACAGCCGGTTACAGCTGGAGCGGATCGGCGAGCGGGTGCAGGGCTATGTGCCGCAGATCGACCTCGACCAGCTTGCCCAGCTGAGCCAGCTGGTCTCGGCGATGTATCCCGCCCAGAGCGAGCTGCTCAAGCAGACCAGACCCAAGGGCAAGCTGACCGATTTGACCCTGCTGGCGGATGCCGGGTGGCAGGATATCTCCTTCAGCGGCGAGATCGCCAATGTGAGCCTCAATGCCTGGCACGACGTGCCAGGTTGGCGGGATCTCAACGGCGAGTTCTGGCTCACCCCCAAGGGGGGCAGTGCCAGATTGGCGCTGGCGAACGACAAGGTGGATCCCGCCCGTCACTTCAAGGTGCCGATCCCGGTCGACAGCTTCTCGGCCCGCCTCGACTGGTGGCAAGAGTCACAGGGCTGGGTGCTCTACGGGCAGGATATCGCGCTGGATAACCCTGACCTGACTCTGGCCAGCCGTTTCCGTCTCGATCTGTTCGAGCACCCCTTCCTGGCCCTGACCGGCCGCATCGATGTGAAGAATGCGGGCCATGCCGATCGCTACTTCCCGCTGCAGGTGATGGACAAGGGGCTGGTGGATTACCTGAGCGGCGCCATCAAGGGGGGCAAGGCCAAGGGGGCCGATCTGCTCTGGTACGGCGAGTTCAGGGACTTCCCCTACGACAATGGCAAGGGGGTCTTCCAGGTGGCGGTGCCGCTGGAGCAGGCCACCTACGAATTCTTCCCCGGTTGGAAAGCGCTCACCGACCTGCAGATCGATCTCTTGTTCCAGAATGCCGGCCTCGATATGCGCAGCCGCTCCACCAAACTCGGCAAGGCGAGCTCCGACTCGGTGCATGCCTGGATCCCGGATCTCTCCCCAGGCGCCCACCTCTATGTGGATGCCAAGGTGCAGGGGGAGGGCAAGGCCATCAGCGACTACCTGCAGGACTCACCGCTGGGCAGTTCGGTGGGACAGGCGCTGCGGGAGATCGAGATCCGCGGCCCGATGGCCGGTTCGGTCAAGCTCGACATTCCCCTCGATGGCGAGAGCGAAGTGAAGGCGAGTGGCGACGCCACCTTCAGCAACAACAAGGTGCGGGTCGCCAGTCTGGATCTGCCGCTGGAGAAGGTGCAGGGGCGCCTCGAATATGACAACGAACAGACCCGCTTCAGCAACCTCAAGGCGAGCCTGTGGAACCAGCCGCTGACCCTCGACTATCAGGGACGCCAGCATCCGGATCACTATCAGGTCGACCTCGATTTCAAGGGGCTATGGGATAGCCGCCGCCAGCCTGCGGCCATCGCCTCGTACGGCATTCTCAACGGCCGCAGCAACTGGGGCGGCAAGCTTGGGCTGACCCTGCCCGAGGGCAAGCCGTTCAGCTTCCAGCTGGCGCTCGACTCCAACCTGCAGGGGATGGGGCTGGATCTGCCGCTGCCGCTGGCCAAGAGCAGCGCCAGCCGGCTGCCGCTCAAGGTGATCGCCCGTGGCCGGGATGGTAGCGCCGACATTCGCGCCGTACTGGGGGCGGATGTGGATATGCAGACCCGACTGGTCTACGGCGAAGGGGTACCCTATCTCAGTCGGGTGCGGGTCGATGTGGGCCAACCGGGTGCCCGGGTGCTGCGCGATGCCCCCATGCTGCTTGCCATCAACCAGCAGGAGGCCGATGTCGGTGGCTGGCTGGCGCGGCTCAAGCAGTGGTTACCGGCGCAGAACCAGACCGGCAATGCGGTGGTCGGCCCCGCCTTCCTGCCGCAGGAGTGGTGGGTTGATGGTCAGCTGGCCCGCGCCTATATCGGCAGTGCCACCCTCAAGGCGGCGCGCTTCACTGTGGGGCCGACCAGTCAGGCGACCGAGGTGATGATCGACAGCCCCGACGTGATGGGGGTGATCCGGCTGCCCGCAGTGGCCAATCGCCCGGTAGATGCCAAGTTTGCCCGTATCTACTGGTCCGGCAAGAGTTCGGATCTCAGCCCGGATCCCGATGCGCAGCAGGATAACGCCATCATGGCCTCCATTCCCTGGCTGACATTCAGCTGTGTTGACTGCCGCTTTGGCGAGCTGCCGCTCGGCGAAGTGAAAGGGGAGCTGGTGCCCGGCGCCAACAAGGTGACCCTCAAGGGGCTGGATGTGCGGCTGGCCGGCAGTCAGCTTACCGGCAGCATGGACTGGCTGGCCGATGGCAACCGGATGCAGACCCGCGCCCGTGGCAAGCTGACCAGCAGCAACAGCGAGTTGCTGCTCAAGCGGCTCGGTTACACCTCGCCCATCGGCGATGCTCCCGGCTCCCTCGCCTTTGATCTGAACTGGCAGGATGTGCCCTACCGGCCGAGTCTGCCGACCCTGGGGGGAAGTGCCAACTATCAGCTGGAGGGCGGCACCCTGCGGGAGGTCAACGACAAGGGGGCGCGACTGCTCTCCCTGCTCAGCCTCGACTCCCTGCTGCGCAAGCTGCGCCTCGATTTTCGCGATGTGTTCGACAAGGGCTTCTACTTCGAATCCATGTCCGCCTCCGCCACCATCAAGCAGGGGCAGCTCAAAAATGACGACTTCTATATGAAAGGGGCGGCTGGCAACCTGCGTGGTGAAGGGATCGCCGATCTGGTGCGCTGGCGGCTCGACTTCGATCTGAGCTTCTCCCCGAACCTGGGTGGCACTTTGCCGGTGGTGGCGGCCTTCTCCATCACGCCGGTGACCGGGCTCTATGTGCTGGCCCTCTCCAAATTGCTGGAACCGGTGGTGGATGTGGTGACCCGCATCGATTTTCGGGTCTCCGGCCCGCTCGATGATCCCAAGCTGATCGAGGCGGGACGCAATCGGGCTCGCATCAAGCTCAACCAGCAGCAGAAAGAGGCGGTCGATGCGGTGGTGCCCACCCTGCCAGCGGCCACCCCTTTCCTGCTCAATCCACAACCGGGCAGTCCGCGCCAGCCCTGATGCTGGCGCCAACCCTTGCCTCGACCTGCTCACGCTCAAGGAGAGAGCCATGATCCGACATATTCTGCTGATCACCTTCAAGCCCGACGCACACCCCGCCGATATTGCCGCCGTCAGGGCCGCCTTCCTCGCCATACCGGCAAAGGTCAGCGGTGTGACCGCCGTGGAGTGGGGGGAGAATGACAGCCCGGAGGGGAGGGATGACGGCTTTACCCACAGCGTGCTGATGACCTTCGCCGACGAAGCGGCCCGCCAGCGCTATCTGCCCCATCCGGAGCACGATGCCCTCAAGGCCATCTTCCGTCCGGTGCTGGCACGTATCATAGTGCTGGATTACACCCTGCAGGCAGGGGATGCTGTCACCGTCTGATGACCCAATCTACAAGGCAAGCGACAAGGAGAGCGTCATGTGGTTAGCCGCAATACAGCTGGTATCTGGCCGTCACTGGCAGGATAACCGGGAGCAGATTGCCGCCGAGCTGGCGGCCTTGCCAACCGAGCGGCCGCTGCTGGTGCTGCTGCCGGAGAACTTTGCCCTGTTTGGCGAGCGGCAGGGTTATCTGGATGGCGCCGAGCCGATCGGCCCCGACCTGAGCGGCGCCGCGCCGATCCAGCAACAGCTGGCCGAGTGGGCCCGCGACTTTGGCATCTGGTTGGTGGCCGGGGCTATGCCGACGACTATCGCCGGTTCCGACCATATCCACACCAGCTCGCTGGTGTTTGACCCAAGCGGTGAACTCAAGGGTCACTACCACAAGATCCACCTGTTCGACGTGGATGTGGCGGACAATCACGGCCGCTATCGGGAGTCGGAGACTTTCAGTCCTGGTCAGGACTGCGTGCTGGTGGACTCCCCCTTTGGTCCCCTTGGCCTCTCGATCTGTTATGATCTGCGCTTTCCCGAGCTCTACCGCCAGCTGGCCCGTGCCGGTGCCCGCGTGCTGCTGGTGCCTGCCGCCTTTACCGCCGTGACCGGCGAGGCGCACTGGGAGCCGCTGCTGCGGGCCCGCGCCATCGAAAACCAGTGCTACGTAGTGGCTGCCAATCAGGGCGGCACTCACCAGACGGGGCGCCAGACCTGGGGCCACAGCATGGTGATCGACCCCTGGGGTCGGGTGCTGGCGAGCAAAGAGTCCGGACGCGGCACAGTATTGGCGCAGATGGAGCCTGGGCTTATCGACGAATTGCATCGCACCATGCCAGTGCTGACCCATGCCCGTTTGTTGTGATGGTGTGGCTTGTTGCCAACCCGTCGGCAAGACGATTTAAAACATCTCGTTACGAGAGTGGAGAAGAAGATTGAGTCTATTGAGCCAGGTTAGTGCCTCCCTGTTGGCCCCGAACGATCTTGACGAAGGGCGCCTGCAGCAGCTGCTCGGCAGCCTGATGAGCCATCAGGTGGAGTTCGGCGATCTCTATTTCCAGCGCAGCTGGCACGAGTCCTGGATGCTGGAGGATGGCATCGTCAAGGATGGCAGCTACAACATCGATCAGGGGGTCGGGGTGCGCGCCGTCAGCGGCGAGAAGACCGGCTTCGCCTACTCGGACGAGTTGAGCCTGCTGGCGCTGCAACAGTCGGTGACCGCCGCCCGTGGCATCGCCGCTGCCGGTGCCCACGGCAAGGTGAAGGCGTGGGCTCGCACCGAAGCGAACCTGCTCTATCCGGCCATGGATCCGCTGCAGACCCTCGACAAGCACCAGAAGATCGCCCTGCTGGAGCAGATGGACAAGTTCGCCAGAAGTCTGGACCCCGCCATCAATCAGGTAATGGCCTCCATCAGCGGTGTCTACGAAGAGGTGCTGGTCGCCGCTACCGATGGCACCCTGGCTGCCGATATTCGTCCGCTGGTGCGTTTGTCGGTGACCGTGATCGCCGAGAAGGGCGATCGCCGCGAACGTGGCAGTGCCGGTGGCGGTGGTCGCTTCGGCTACGACTGGTTCCTCGAACTGGACGGGCTGGAGAGCCGCGCCTTTGGCTATGTGCGCGAAGCGGTGCGTCAGGCGCTGGTCAACCTCGAAGCCATCGACGCGCCAGCCGGCACCATGCCGGTGGTGCTGGGCTCCGGTTGGCCCGGCGTGCTGCTGCACGAGGCGGTGGGCCACGGTCTGGAGGGGGACTTCAACCGCAAGGGCTCTTCCGCGTTTGCCGGTCGCATCGGCGAGCAGGTGGCCTCCAGGCACTGCACCATCGTTGACGACGGCACCCTGCCGGGTCGGCGCGGCTCCGTCAGCATAGATGACGAGGGGACGCCGGGCGGTTACAACGTGCTGATCGAGAACGGCATCCTCAAGGGGTACCTGCAGGACAAGCAGAACGCCCGCCTGATGGGCGTGCCGCTCACCGGTAACGGTCGCCGCGAATCCTACGCCGCCATGCCGATGCCGCGCATGACCAATACCTACATGCTGGCGGGTCAGTATGATCCGGCCGAGATCATCGCCTCGGTGAAGAAGGGCATTTATGCCCCCAACTTCGGTGGCGGTCAGGTGGACATCACCTCCGGCAAGTTTGTCTTCTCCGCCTCCGAGGCTTACCTCATCGAGGATGGCAAGATCACCGCACCGATCAAGGGGGCCACCCTGATTGGCAACGGCCCCGAGGCGATGAGCCAGGTCTCTATGGTGGGCAGCGATCTTGCGCTGGATCGCGGGGTCGGCATCTGCGGCAAGGAGGGGCAGAGCGTGCCGGTCGGTGTCGGCCAGCCCACCCTCAAGCTGGACCAGCTCACCGTGGGTGGTACCCAGTAAGTCTTGCGGCAAACTGGTCACAGTGAAATCAAACCCCGGCTCTTGGCCGGGGTTTTGCTTTTCAGGGGTCGCAGGCAACAAAAAGCCCCGGTCGGTGGGCCGGGGCTGGCGAATTATTCGGTATCAGTTGACCGAGATGGCGCGGGCGTCGATGAAGTAACGGGCCTTGCCCTGTTTATCGATCTGGATCTTGGCGATCAGCCTCTCTTGCTGCTTGTGTTCCCACAGCTGCTCTACGTTGGCAAGGGCTGGATTGACAATGCCGAGCACATTCAAGTACTCGTGAAACAGGCTATGACTACCAATTTCGGTCAGCATCTTGGTCATCTGGACACTCTTCTGGAACAAGGGGGGCGGATACAAGATAGCCATGTCGAGCTGAATGATTGCTGTACAAAAAACAAACAGCAAATAGCTTGTCGTCATAGCAGAGATGAGGCCGGTCATTGAGTACGGGATTGCGGACAACAAAAAGCCCCGGTCGGCGGACCGGGGCTGGCGGATTATTCGGTATCAGTTGACGGATATGGCGCGGGCGTCGATGAAGTAGCGGGCGTTACCCTGTTTGTCGATCTGGATCTTGGCGACCAGCTGCTCTTGCGCTTTATATTCCCAGCGCTGTTCGATCTTGGCGAGGGATGGGCTCGCAATCCCAACCACGTTCAGGTACTCGTGAAACAGGCTATGGCTCCCTATTTCGGTCAGCATCTTGTCCATCTGCATACTCTCCTGAAATTGAGTGGGTATTCATCAACAAACCTATCAGCATCCGTCTGAACAAAGTCTGTATGAAAAACAAACTAACTCATTTGTGTGTCAATAACATGATCAGGAACAAGATCAGTGCAGATCGTCAGGGACTTTTTGATACCGTTTTCAATCAGAGATGGTGGGCTTTTGCGGCAAGTGATCAAAAGTGCCGGAAACCTGCGGTAACGCCGGTGTGCTCTGTACGGCACCCCCACCGTGGAATACCGGATCCTGTGCTACTTCCTTGATGCCATTGATGCAAAATTGCATACCCATGCAAACCAGCAGGAAGCCCATGATGCGGGTCATGGCGTCGATGCCGGTGTCGCCGAGGATCTTGCAGACCGGATCCGCCAGCTTCAATACTCCCCAGCTGATCAGGCTCATCAGGGCAAACGCCGTCACCATGCCGCCGTAGATGGTGAGCCGATTGTACTCGCTGGGCAGCTCGGCGATCTGGGCGGCACCGCTGATCACCAGTGCCATGGTGCCCGGTCCGCACATGCTGGGCATGGTGAGCGGCACGAACGCGATGCTCTGGTTGATGTCGACCCCGCTTGCCTGACTGGGGGCGGGAAACAGCATGCGAAAACCAATAAAGCCGATGATGAGGCCACCGGCCAGTCGCAAGCCCGGAATGGAGATCCCGAACAGATCCAGAACCGAGGATCCGATAAAGAAGGTGATGCAGAGGGTGCAGAACAGATAGATGGCTGCCAGGTTGACCTGGCGGCGCACGTGTTCGCGCGGCATCCCCTTGCTCAGCCCCAGCAGCAGGGTGGCCGTGGTGGGCGGGTTGACCATGGGCAGCAGCGCCAGCAAGGCGATAAAGACGACCTGAAAGAACATATTGGGCCTCTGATAGCAGGAGTGAATAGGAACGCCATGAGGCAGGCGGTCACCTGACTCAAGAGGGAGGCTATCTTATGCTGGCCAAACTGAACACAAGCAGTACAAAAAAGCCCCGAATCAGATTCGGGGCTCGGGGTCAGGCGGGTTGGGGTTGCTGCTGCCGGATGGCGCGCTGCTGGAACCAGAGCCAGAGGCCGATGGCAAAGCCAAGCACCGCCAGACTCACCACATAGTGGGAGGGTGCTAGCATGTCGTTTTTCATCCAGAGGGTCACCGCCATCGGGGTGAGGCCGCCGAAGATGGCGTAGGCCACGTTGTAGGAGAACGACAAGCCGGAGAAGCGCACCACCGGCGGGAAGGCGTTGACCATCACGTAAGGCACGGCGCCGACAATCCCGACCGCAAAGCCCGCCAGCATGTAGAGCGGCACCAGCTGGCTCGTACCGGCCGCCAGACCGTGATAGAAGGCGTAGCTGGAGCCCGCCAGCAGCAAGGAGCCGAACATGAAGGTGAGACCGCTGCCCAGCAGGTCGATCAGTCGGCCATAGACGATGCAGCCTAGGGTCAGGGCCACGATCGCCAGCGAGTTGGCGGTCAGGGCGTCAGCCGGGCTGATGCCATAGACCTTCTGCAGATAGGTCGGGGTCATCAGGATCACCACCACGATACCGGCGGAGAGCAGCCAGGTGAGCAGCATGGAGACCACCACGCTGCTCTTGTGGTTGCGCAGCACCGACTTGAGGGGGAGCTCATCGGCCAGGGTCTTGTTGGCTTTCATCTCGGCGAAGACCGGGGTTTCGTGCAACCAGCGACGCAGGTACATGGCGACGATGCCGAAGATACCGCCGAGCAGGAAGGGCACTCGCCAGCCCCAGTCACTCACTTCGGCCGGGGTCAGGCTCTTGTTGACCGCAGTGGCGATCAGGGAGCCAAGCAGGATGCCGGCCGTCAATCCCGCCGTGAGCGTGCCGCAGGCGACCCCGACCCGACGGGCAGGGACGTGCTCGGCGACAAATACCCAGGCGCCCGGCACTTCACCGCCGATGGCGGCGCCTTGCAGGATCCGCAGTCCCAGCAGGGCGATGGGTGCGCCGATGCCGAGCACCGCATAGGTGGGCAACAGACCGATCAGCAAGGTGGGCAGCGCCATCATGATGATGCTGAGGGTGAACATCCGCTTGCGACCGATGAGATCGCCAAAGTGGGCCATGATGATGCCGCCAAGCGGGCGGGCCAGATAACCGGCGGCGAAGATGCCGAAGGTCTGGAACTGGCGCAGCCACTCGGGAATATCGGCCGGGAAGAATAGCTCGCCGATGACCACGGCGAAGAAGACGAAGATGATGAAGTCGTAAAACTCCAGCGCACCGCCGAGGGCAGCCAGACTCAGGGTTTTGTAATCCTGTCGATTGAGGGGGCGGGCGTGATCGTGCTGTTGTGTGGTCGTGGTCATATCCGTATGTTTCCCATCGGTTTTTTTAGTTATTGTCACCCCGTACAAGGGGCATATACAGGTGATCGAGAGTATGCTGCCTGCCTCTTGTGTGTAAATCGCGCAATTCGCAACACTGTCTTGCATCTTTTTGGGGCAATCCGAGTGCCCCGCTGGCGGAGGAATGATGGAAAAGAAACGGGTACTGCTCTCCTGGAGCAGCGGCAAGGATTGCGCATGGGCACTGCATCAGTTGCGGCAAGATCCCGCCATCGAGGTGGTGGGGCTGTTCACCACCCTCAATCAGGCATTCAAGCGGGTGGCGATGCACGGGGTGCGCAAGCAGCTGTTGACCGAGCAGGCCGCCTGCGTCGGGCTGCCCCTCATCACCATCGATCTGCCCTGGCCCTGCAGCAACGAGGATTACGCCCGCATCATGACCGGCTTTATCGCTGATGTGGTGGCACAGGGGATCCGCCATATGGCCTTTGGCGACTTGTTCCTCGAGGATGTGCGCGCCTACCGTGAAAAGCAGCTGGCAGGTACCGGCATCGAACCACTGTTCCCGCTCTGGGGCAGCAATACCCGTGAACTGGCGCCGCAGATGGTGGCCGCTGGGTTGAAGGCGCGGATCAGTGCTCTCGACCCGAACAAGCTGGATGCCTGCCTGGGGGGGCACGATTTTGACGAGGTACTGCTGGCGGCGCTGCCGGAGGGTGTCGATCCGTGCGGCGAGAACGGCGAGTTTCACACCCTGGCCTATGATGGCCCCATGTTCTCCCGTCCGCTCGGCATTCGGGTCGGCGAGACAGTGCTGCGCGACGGCTTTGTCTTTACCGATCTGCTGCCAATCGAGGATTAATTATCGGGCGTCAAATGCTCCCTTTTGCAGGAGCATTCACAGATTTGAGAGGCGGGATGGGGGCACTATTGGCCCCCCTCTTTTGATTCAAGATGACAACCTGCCTTATGAAACACATCTCTCGTCCGGCGCTGCTTGCCTCCTTGCTGGCTGCGGCCCTCTCTCTGCCTGCTGTGGCGGGTCAAGCCGCTACCGTTCAGCCAATCCCTGCCGGTGTCACCACCGTCACTCTGGCCCAGCAGGCGCCGATCCACTGGGTGTCGGTGGAGCAGATTGCCAAGAGTCTGGATGGCCTGCCCCCGATGGCGGTCGGGTTTGATATCGACGATACCCTGCTCTTCTCCAGCCCGGGCTTTTATCGCGGCAAGCAGGAGTTCTCGCCCAACGACGAGAGCTATCTGAAGAACCCCGCCTTCTGGGAGAAGATGAACAATGGCTGGGATGCGTTCAGCATGCCGAAAGAGGTGGGTAAGGCGCTCATCGCCATGCATCTCAAGCGCGGTGACCACATCTATTTCGTCACCGGCCGCTCGGCCACCCAGACCGAAACCGTGAGCCAGACCTTGCAGCAGACCATGAATATTCCGGCCGACCAGCTCAATCCGGTGATCTTTGCCGGTGATCAGCCGGGCCAGAACACCAAGGTGCAGTGGCTCAAGGAGAAGCAGATGAAGCTCTTCTACGGCGATGCCGACGGGGATATCAAGGCGGCGCAGGAGATCGGCATTCGCGGCATTCGTCTGCTGCGGGCTGCCAACTCCAGCTACCGGCCACTGCCGCTGGCAGGGGCGCTGGGGGAAGAGGTGATCATCAACTCCCAGTTCTGATCCGGAGAGGATCCATGCAACAAGGGCGGGGCCATCGGCACCCGCCCTTCTGTTTTTGGGTAGTCACTACAAGGCGTGGCGCCTCAGTCTGCCCACGGCATCTCGGGCAGGCTGTCGAGGAACTCGCCGTAGCGGGTCAGATTGAAGGGGCCCTGATCGGCCTCCATCGCCATCAGCTCGGCCCCGAGGGCGCAGGCGATATATTGCAGCGCCTCTTCCCGCGGCGTGCCCTTCATCACCAGCCGCATCAGGGTCGCCTTCACATGGGGCGGGTGACCATCGTTGAGCTGGTTCTCCACCATCTCCAGCAGCGTCTCTTCGTCAAAAAATTCCTGAGTGTCGTTCATGGGATATCCGCAACAGTGAATGTGGCGGCCAGTATAGCCTGAATGGGGCTAACACCTTGAACGGTCAGCGAATAAACAATCCGATATGGCAGTCATTTGTTACCCATAATTAGAGACGTTTGCCAAGGCAGACTGGTTGGAACACAGATAACATGGATGGACACGCCTATGCCCACAATAGATTCCCTGCTGGCCGAGCCCAAGCTGCTGCCACAGATCCCCGAAGTAATGCGCGACTTGATTCAGACCTTCAATGAAAAGGAGCCGGATCTGCTCAAGATCAGCAAGTTGATCAACAAGGATCCGGTCATCTCCGCCAAGTTGCTGCGGTTGGCCAACTCGGCCAAATTCGGCAGCAGTCGCCAGATCGGCACCGTCAATGAAGCCGCTGTGCGGCTGGGGTTGGCGATGGTGCGCAACATGGTGCTGGCCTGCGGGCTCACCGAATCGGTCAAGGCCGTCCCCGGCATTGATCTCAAACATTTCTGGGGCTGCGTGTTCAACGTGGCCGAACTGGCTCGCCGTCTGGCGGTGAAGAAGGGGATGAAGGGGGAGGAGGTCTTTACCTGCGCCCTGCTCTATGACCTTGGCCGCTTGGTGATGCACGTGGGCCTGCCGGAAAACACCGTCCATCACATCCATGATCTGGAGTTGCACAAGGGGCGGGCCAAGGCGGAAGAGCTGGTAGTCGGCTTCAACTATGCCCAGGTCGGGGCGGCCATGGCGCGCTACTGGAAGTTCCCCGAGACCATCAGCACTGCGGTGGAGTATCACTACAACCCCATGCTGGCCAAGGAGTTCTCTCCCGAGGCCGGATTGATCCATCTGGCCATCGTGCTGGCGGCTCAGTCCGATGTTGCAGAAGAGGCACCGCCCGAGTGGCCCCACAAGGTTGCAGATGCGCTGGGGCTGAGCTGGGCCGATTGTGCCGCCCAGTTCATCGCGCTGCGAGAGCAGGGCAACGGTTATGCCGGGTTGCTGGCGGCCTGAGGCCTTATCTTCCATATCTTCCATCTCATCAGGGGTCGCTGCGCGGCCCCTTTTTCATGGCTGATGGTGCCACAGGCTTGCCAGCCAGGGAGTGACGGGGCACTCTTTGCCCTTCACTTTCCGTCTGAGAGCCCTTGCCATGATTGCCTCCTCCCGCCTGATCCTGCGCGAAATGATCGCCACTGACGCCCCCTTCATTCTTGAGTTGCTCAATGACGGCGACTTTTATCGCTACATCGGCGATCGGGGCATCCGCACTCTGGAGCAGGCGCAGGAGTATATCCAGCAGGGGCCAGCAGTCAGCTATGCCCGTTATGGTCACGGGCTCTATCTGGTGGAGCGCAAGGAGGACGGTGCCAGCCTTGGTATCTGCGGCCTGATCAAGCGCGATACCTTGGCGCAGGTCGATATCGGCTACGCCTTCTTGCCGCAGTATCGCGGTCAGGGCTACGCCATTGAAGCGGCGCAGGCCGCTCTTGCCGATGGCAAAAGCCGGTTGGGGATCGGGCAAGTGGTCGCCATCGTCACCCCGGGTAACGAGCGATCCATCGGCCTGCTGGCCAAGCTGGGGCTGGTACGCAGCCGTCTGGTCAAGCTGAGCGAAGATGCTGATGAATGCCTGCTGCTGGAGCAGTGATCGAGGTCAGAGAGCTGGAAAGCGAATGGCGAGGTGGCTGGTCAGATTGAGTGACAAGCAAGAGGCTGGATCTGGTTAAAGGTGTGAGAGAAGCAAAGAGGCCGCCGTGAGTTGCGGCCTGTCTGCATCGGGCGCTGCCGGAGGGCAGGCAGGATCAGTTGAGGTCTTCGATGGAGAACTCGCCAGCGATACCATCACAGGAGATGGCGAAACCGCCGCTGAAGCGGGTGCTGAACTGGATCAGGAACGCATCGGAATCCTGCTCTTGCGGGGGCAGGTTGATGGGTTTGCTACGACGCAGGGGCTTGTGTGTTTGTACGGCTTTCATCATGGTATTTCTCTATATAAATTAGGTGTTTGCTCCTTGTATTGGCAAATGTCAGGTTAATGGGCGCGGTCGATTGGGTGAACGACAAGCGCGCAGGAATACCCAGCCCGGTTAAGGGGCGTCTGCACTTTTCAAGGAATATGCTGATGCATAAATCAAATTGGGTGGGCAGATCGGGTCTGCACCGTGAGAGCCGGGCAACGCAGGCAGACAGCCTGACGGTTCTCAAGGCGAGTAAATCAGAGGAAGGTTATGTGGGTTTTGGCAGGATTCATCTAACGTTGAAACATTGCGAACATAAACAGGGCTGATTAACTAGCCGGGGCGCATTCTCTCCTCGAAATGAATAAAAAGCAAACAATAATTTGGCGATGTTGAAGTCAGTGCGCTTTTCCTCTGTGTTATCAAGGTGCTATCAGTCGCAAATATTAGCCATAAAAAGAGGGCTCCTTACGGAGCCCTCGTTCATTCTGCAATCAGTACAGTCGGTCGACTCAGTAGTCGCCAGAGGCCTTCTTGGCGGCAGTGATCATCGGGGTGATGGTCATGCCCTGCACCACGATGGAGAACATCACCACCGAGTAGGTCATCACCAGGATCACTTCACGCAGGTCGACGCCATGATCCGGGATCATCATGACGCCGGAGGGGAGTGCCAGTGCCATCGCCATGGCCAGACCGCCGCGCAGACCGCCCCAGGTAAGGATCCGCACCGAGAAGGTGTTGTAGTTGCGGAATCTGCGGAAGGCCACATAGGGCAGCGATACGCTGATGAAGCGGGCAGCCAGGCAGAGCGGTACCGCGATAACCAGCAGCACCCAGTCATGCCAGGAGAGTTCCAGCAGCACCAGTGCCAGACCGATCAGCAGGAACAGCAGGGCGTTGAGGAACTGATCCATCAACTCCCAGAAGTGATCCAGGTGATGACGGCTCTGTTCGGAGAAGCCGGATTGGCGGGTCCAGTTGCCGATCATGATGCCGGTGACCACCATGGCCAGCGCACCGGAGACGCCGATCATGTTGGCAAAGGCGAAACCGGCGGTCGGGATGCACAGCGTCAGCAGCAGCTCCAGCGAGCCATCGTCGGTGGCGCTGATCATCACATGGGCGATGAGGCCCAGCACGGCGCCGAACAGGATGCCGCCGAGGGCTTCGTGCAGGAACAGACCAGCCACGCTGCCGAAGGTCGGCTCAACCCCGCCAAAGGCGACGGCAAACACGGTGGCGAAGATGACGAGGCCGACGCCGTCGTTGAACAGTGACTCCCCTTCGATCTGGATGGCGATCTGGGGTGGCGCTTTCATCTTCTTGACGATGGCGAGTACGGCAATCGGGTCAGTGGGGGAGATCAGCGCCCCGAACAGCATGCAGTAGACCAGCGGCAGTTCCCAGCCCAGCAGCTTGGCGATAAACCAGAAGCCGTAACCGATGATAAAGGTGGAGAGCAGGGTGGCAATGATGGCCAGAATGGTGATCTCCCACTTCTGGCTATGCAACGCCTTGAGATTGATGCCAAGACCACCGGCGAACAGCAGGAAGCCCAGAATCCCCTTCAGCAGGAAGTTCTGGAAGTCGATGCTCTCCATGGTTTTGACGGCAAGAGGTTCCAGGTTGAACCAGCCCAGTTTGCCAAACAGCACCATCAGCGCGGAGATCAGCATGGAGCCCGCAGTAATGGCGATGGTGGTCTGGATCTTCACAACATACTGGTTGGCAAAGGCGATAAAAATCGCCAGCGCTGCCAGAAAACAGAGTGTGTAGTAGACGCTCATAGTTATTTTTTTCTCGTTGGTAGACAGCAAGCACGTATCCCTATTCAGGACGGGCATAGGTTACTCTCGGGCCCTATGTTACTCATTACCCATAAATGAGTATATGGTGTTCTGTTTGGACTGATAGACGGCTAGATTTCCATTTTATTTGTTTGCTGTTAGGATGCTGTTTACGCAGTTGCATGGATGTAAGAGGAACACGCGGTGTCGAACGAAATGTCGAGCAGAGAGCCGAGCAAGCAGTCGGACGTAACAAAGAAGCTGGAAGCCTGCCTCAGTGAGCGGATCCTGATCATCGACGGGGCCATGGGCACTATGATCCAGGGTTACCGACTGGGCGAAGCGGATTATCGGGGTGAGCGGTTTGCCGACTGGCATACCGACATCAAGGGCAACAACGATTTGCTGGTGCTGACCCGTCCGGCGGTGATCCGCGAGATCCATGAGCAGTATTGCGCTGCCGGGGCCGACATTCTCGAGACCAACACCTTCAACGCCACGCGCATCGCCATGGCCGACTACGAGATGGAAGCATTTTCCGCCGAGATCAACCGGGAAGCTGCCCGGCTGGCTCGCGCCGTGGCAGACGAGTGGACGGCGAAAGATCCCACCAAGCCGCGCTTCGTCGCCGGGGTGCTGGGCCCCACCAACCGCACCTGTTCCATCTCGCCGGACGTCAACGACCCCGGCAAGCGCAACGTCACCTATGACCAGCTGGTGGCCGCCTATACCGAATCGACCCATGCCCTGATCGAGGGCGGCGCCGACATCATCCTGATTGAGACCATCTTCGATACCCTCAACGCCAAGGCAGCCGCCTTCGCGGTGGAAGGGGTGTTCGAAGCGCTGGGTTACAGCCTGCCGGTGATGATCTCCGGCACCATTACCGACGCCTCCGGCCGTACTCTCTCCGGCCAGACCACCGAAGCCTTCTATCACTCGCTGCGCCACGTCAAACCGGTGTCGTTCGGTCTCAACTGTGCGCTCGGCCCGGACGAGCTGCGCCAATATGTCGAGGAGTTGTCGCGCATCAGCGAATCCTGCGTCAGCGCCCACCCCAACGCCGGTCTGCCCAATGCATTCGGTGAGTACGATCTCGATGCCGTCGAGATGGCGGAGCATATCCGCGAGTGGGCCGGGAGCGGCTTTCTCAACATGGTCGGCGGCTGCTGCGGCACCACCCCGACCCATATCCGCGCCATGGCGGATGCCGTGGCGGGCATCAAACCGCGCGTGCTACCCGAACTGCCGGTGGCCTGTCGCCTGTCGGGCCTCGAGCCGCTGATCATCACCCCTGAATCCATGTTCGTGAACGTGGGGGAGCGCACCAACGTTACCGGTTCGGCCAAGTTCAAGCGGCTGATCAAGGAGGGGCTCTACGATGAGGCGCTGGATGTCGCCAAGCAGCAGGTAGAGAGCGGTGCCCAGATCATCGACATCAACATGGACGAGGGGATGCTGGACGCCGAGGCGGCCATGGTGCGCTTCCTGAACCTTATCGCCGGTGAGCCGGATATCGCCCGGGTGCCGGTGATGATCGACTCCTCCAAGTGGGAGGTGCTGGAAGCGGGTCTCAAGTGCGTGCAGGGCAAGCCGGTGGTCAACTCCATCTCCATGAAGGAGGGGGAGGAGAAGTTCATCCAGCAGGCCAGACTGCTGCGTCGCTACGGCGCCGCCGTGATCGTGATGGCGTTCGACGAGAAGGGGCAGGCCGATACCCGCGCTCGCAAGTTCGAGATCTGCCAGCGCGCCTACCGGATCCTGGTGGATCAGGTCGGTTTCCCGCCGGAAGACATCATCTTCGATCCCAACATCTTCGCGGTGGCGACCGGCATCGACGAACACAACAACTACGCGGTGGACTTCATCGAGGCGGTGAAGGACATCAAGACGAACCTGCCTCACGCCATGATCTCCGGCGGCGTCTCCAACGTCTCGTTTTCGTTTCGCGGCAACGAGCCGGTGCGCGAAGCCATTCACGCCGTCTTCCTCTACCACGCCATCCAGAACGGCATGGACATGGGGATCGTCAACGCCGGTCAGCTTGCCATCTACGAAGACATTCCGGCCGAGCTGAAAGAGAAGGTCGAGGCGGTGGTACTCAACCTCAATGACAACGCCACCGAGGAGCTGCTGGCCATCGCCGAGAAGTATCGCGGTGCCGGTGCCCAGGCGGAGGATCCGCGGGATCAGGAGTGGCGCAGCTGGCCGGTGGGCAAGCGGCTGGAGCACGCGCTGGTCAAGGGGATCACCGACTTTATCGAAGAGGATACCGAAGAGGCGCGCGCCGGTGCAGAGAAGCCGCTGCACGTCATCGAAGGGCCGCTGATGGATGGCATGAACGTGGTCGGTGACCTGTTCGGCGCGGGCAAGATGTTCCTGCCGCAGGTGGTGAAATCGGCCCGGGTGATGAAGCGGGCGGTGGCCTATCTGCAGCCCTATATCGAGGCGGAAAAATCGGGCGGCTCCAGCAACGGCAAAATCGTGCTGGCCACCGTGAAAGGGGATGTGCACGACATCGGCAAGAACATCGTCGGGGTGGTGCTGCAGTGCAACAACTTCGAGATTGTCGACCTCGGTGTCATGGTCTCCTGCGAGACCATTCTCAAAACAGCGCGGGAGGTCGGCGCCGATATCATCGGCTTGTCGGGTCTCATTACCCCGTCGCTGGACGAGATGGTGCATGTGGCCAAAGAGATGGAGCGTCAGGGCTTCAAGCTGCCGCTGTTGATCGGCGGTGCCACCACTTCCAAGGCGCACACTGCGGTGAAGATCGAGCAGAACTACTCGGAGCCGGTGGTCTATGTCTCCAACGCCTCCCGTGCGGTGGGGGTGGCCCAGAGCCTGCTCAGCCCGGATCTCAAGGAGGCGTTTGTCGCCCGCATCGACAAGGAGTACGAGATTGCCCGGGATCAGCATGCCCGTAAGCAGCCGCGCTCCCGCCCGGTCAGTCTGGCCCATGCCCGCGCCAATCGGCAGCAGCTGGACTGGGTTGGCTACCAGCCGCCCAAGCCCCGCGAGCTTGGGGTGCAAAAGTTCGAAAACGTGCCCATTTCGGTGCTGCGCCCCTACATCGACTGGACGCCGTTCTTCCTCAGCTGGGAGCTGGCGGGCAAGTATCCGCGCATCCTCGAGGACGAGATCATTGGCGAGGAGGCGACCAAGTTGTTTGCCGACGCCAACGCCATGCTGGATCAGCTGGAAAAGGATCAGAGCGTGCGCTGCGCCGGTATTATCGGCCTGTTCCCGGCCAACGCGGTAGGGGACAGCATCGAGGTCTACAGCGACGAGTCCCGCACCGAGGTCATCAAGGTGCTGCATCACCTGCGTCAGCAGAGCGAGAAGCAGGGCTTCCCCAACTACTGTCTGGCGGACTATGTGGCGCCGAAGGAGAGCGGCAAACCGGACTGGATCGGCGCCTTCGCGGTGACTGGTGGCATCGGTGAGGAGGCCATCGCCAAGGCTTACAAGGCGGATCACGACGACTACAACGCCATCCTCATTCAGGCGGTGTGCGACCGTCTCGCCGAAGCGTTTGCCGAGTACCTGCACGAGCAGGTGCGCAAGGTGCATTGGGGTTATGCCCCTGATGAAGCCCTCAGCAATGATGAGCTGATCCGCGAGAACTATCAGGGCATCCGCCCGGCGCCCGGTTATCCGGCCTGCCCTGAGCACACCGAGAAGGGGAGTATCTGGGAACTGCTGGAGGTGGAACAGGCTATCGGCATGCAGCTCACCGAATCCTACGCCATGTGGCCGGGGGCGGCGGTGTCGGGCTGGTACTTCTCCCACCCCGAGAGCAAATACTTCGCGGTGGCGCAGATCCAGCACGATCAGGTGGAAGATTACGCCGTTCGCAAGGGGATGACGCTGGCCGAGGCCGAGCGCTGGTTGGGGCCAAACCTGAACTGACTCCCGCGTGACACCGGTTGATCTTTAACGAGAAACGGCGGCATCCTTGCACGGGTTGAACAACTTGCGCAGAGCCGCCGTTTAACCTGTTGGTCACAGTGACAGGGTAGCGTGCTGTCTGGCGTGGTTTGTCTTGTTGTCAGGAGAAACAATTGGCGTTGTCTTGGCGCTGTGGCACCTTATACTCTCCCGCCCCATCCTGCCCAGGCACAGCCTTCTAGCGGAATTGTCATGAAGATCGCCATTTTATCCCGTGAGCCGAAAAACTACTCCACCCGCCGTCTGGTCGAGGTGGCGCAGGCGCGCGGTCATCAGGTCGAGGTGCTCGACACCCTGCGCTGCTATATGAATATCGCTTCCCACAACCCCTCCATTCACTACGAGGGTGGGGAGTTGGGAAGTTATGACGCCGTGATCCCCCGGATCGGGGCCAGCATTACCGCCTACGGCACCGCCGTGCTGCGCCAGTTCGAGATGATGAACACCATGGCGCTCAACAGCTCGGTGGCCATCAGCCGCTCCCGCGACAAGCTGCGGGCGATGCAGCTGCTCTCCCGCCATGGCATCGGCCTGCCCATCACCGGCTATGCCCACAGCACCCACGACGTGCCCGACCTCATCACCATGGTGGGCGGGGCGCCGCTGGTGGTGAAACTGCTGGAGGGAACCCAGGGGATTGGCGTGGTGCTCTGCGAGACCCAGAAGGCCGCCGAGAGCGTGATCGAGGCCTTTATCCAGACCAATAACAACATTCTGGTGCAGGAGTATATCCGCGAGGCCAATGGCGCCGACATCCGCTGTCTGGTGGTCAACGGCAAGGTGGTGGCCGCCATGCGCCGTCAGGCCCAGCCGGGGGAGTTTCGCTCCAACCTGCACCGTGGCGGCACCGCCGAAGCTATCAAGATCACCCCGGAAGAGCGCGCCACCGCCGTGCAGGCCGCCAAGATCATGGGGCTGGATGTGGCGGGGGTCGATATCCTGCGCAGCGCCCGTGGCCCGCTGGTGCTGGAGGTCAACTCCTCCCCCGGCCTGCAAGGGGTGGAAGCCGCCTCCGGCAAGGATGTAGCCGGCAAGATCATCGAGTTCCTCGAACTCAAGGCGAGCCGCAAGAACAAACCGGCGGAGTGAGCCTCTGGCTTGCAGCCATCAGATAACAACAGGGCGCCCTCGGGCGCCTTGTTTGTTTTTGGCTGGTGCCGCAGCGCCCTCACCCTAGCCCTCTCCCGGAGGGAGAGGGAACTGTTCGGCGGCGATCATCGCCAGCCTTGCGCTGAATACGCCGTTTTCCAGCCGGGTTTCGATCTGCCAGCCCAACTTCTCGCAGATGCGCTGGATGATGGTGAGGCCGCAGCCGTAGCCAAGGATCTGATCCGGCGCCGCCGCCGTCGGGTTGCTGATCGTGAGCACGGGGCCACAGAGCTCGATCTCGATATGCCCCTCGGCATAGCTCAGGGCATTTTTCAGCAGGTTGCCGAGGGCAATGGCGAGCAGGGAGAGGGGGGCATTCACCTCGCTGCTCTCGTCCAGATTAAGCCGGATATCGAGCGCCTCCCGCTGCAGCAGCGGGGCGAGGCGGGCCAGCTCCTGACGGATCAGCGGGGTGACCTGTTGCAGCGGTCGCTCCACCGCCTCTTTGCGGCCCAGCAGCAGGAAGGTCTCGGTGAGCAGCGCCATCTCGTCGGCGGCGGCGCGAATGCGGGTGGTGGCGCGGGCGGCTGGCGCGGGCAGATCCGTCACCTTGCCGAGCAGGGCCGCCGAGCCCTGGATCACCATGTTGGGGGTGCGCAGCTCGTGGCTGGCGAAGCGGCTGAACTCCTGCTCGCGGGCAAACACGGCGGCCACCTCCTGCTTGCCGGCCAGCAGCGCCAGCTCGATATCCCGCAGCTCCTGCCAGGGGGCGTCGGGCTCGAAATCCGCCTGATCCGGAGTGAGGTGGGCAACCCTGTGCTGCAGCCGTTGCAGCGGCCCTGTGATATGACGTACCAGCCAGATGCCGAAGCCGAGGCAGGCGAGCAGCAGCGCCAGCCCGATCAGCCGGGTCGCCAGATGCAGTTTATCTTCGTAGGGATCCAGGTAGTCATCGGCGTCGTCGTTGAACACCAGATAGAGCAGTCCCTCGCCGGAGGGGTGGCGGGCCACCAGAAAGTGTTTGTCCTCCTTGCCCAGCTGGTGCTCGAAAAAGCCGGGGGTCCGGTAGGGCTTCAACCATTTCGGCAGGCGGCCCGCCTCGGTCCAGTAGCTGGAGAACTGTCTGGGGCTCGGGGCCGCTGCCGCCGGGCCGAGTCGCAGCCAGTCATCGCTGTAGCGGGTCACTTCCGCCTCCAGCCAGTGGCGCAGGCTCAGCTCCTCCATCTTGTCCTCGGCCACCAGCATCAGGCCGGAGAGCAGGATCAGCAGCACCACCCCGGCGCCGCCGAGCGCCATGATCAGGCGGCGACGCAGGCTCGGCAGGCTCATGCGCTCACCAGTCGGTAGCCCTGGCCGTGCAGGGTCTCCAGCATGGGAGTGGGGAAGGGTTTGTCCAGCGCGTTGCGCAGGGCGTAGATGTGGCTGCGCAGGGCATCGGAGTCGGGCTCCTCATCCCCCCAGACGGTGTCGAGCACCTCCTGACGGCTGACGATGGCGGGGGCACGGCGAGCCAGTAGCGCGAGGATCTGGAACGGGATCTTGCCGAGCTTGAGGGGCTCACCGGCGCGGGTGGCGCGGCCGCTGGCGACATCGACCGTCAGATCGCCAAAGCTGATGGCCCCCACATCGCCGCGCGGGCCGCGCAGACTGAGGGCTTGCAGCCGCACCTCCAGCTCCTCCATCGCGAACGGCTTGACCAGATAGTCATCCCCTCCCGCCTTGAAGCCTGCCAGCTTGTCCTCCAGGCTGTCGCGGGCGGTGAGAAACAGCACGGGAGTGGCAATCCCCTGCTCGCGCAGGCGCGCCACCGTGCTGAGGCCATCGAGGCGCGGCATCATCACATCCATGATGATGACGTCGAAACGCTGCTCCTCCAGCAGTTGCAGCGCCGCCTGACCGTGATAGGCACAATCGAGGCGGTGACCGGCCAGCTCCAGATAATCCATGATGGTTTCCGCCACCTGAGGATTGTCTTCCACTACCAAAATCTTCATGCTTTGCTCTCCTGGTTGGCGAGCGTTTCACGCTCTTTTCACACCGGATATGGCATCCTGTGTGCCAGTGTAACCCCGAGGATCCCCGATGAAGAAGTCTCTCTGCGCCCTCCTGTTGCTGATCTTGTTGCCACTTGGCACCGCACAGGCGACCGAATTCAAGCTGATCGGCCGCACCACCTGGCAGCTTGGCCAGCTGATGGTCAACGGCATGCCGTTCGTGATCGACGATCAGACCCGCTTCAAGGATTGGCTCAACGAAGATGATCTCGGCGGCACCTGGGTCGAGATGAAGGGGGTGGTGGAGAACGGTGTGCGCTATGTGCGCAAGGTCGAAGCGCTCGACGAAGATGACAAGGACGAGATGGATCTGGAAGGGCCGGTCGAAGGGGGGCGGATCTGGGGCTACACCACCTCGGACAACAGTCTGGTGCCGTTCGAAGGGCGCTGGCTCGAGCTGGAGTGCAAGTTTGACGGCATGCGCCTGAGCCGTTGCCGCGAGGATGACTGATCCGATCTCTGCGTTCCGATTAGAAATGCTCCCGAATGAAGCCCATGCTTGTCCAGCATGGGCTTTTTGTTCAGGGACGAACGAAGATGGAACAATCGAGAAAGTGGTGTGCATGGATGCTGGGTGTGCCGCTCTGGGCGGTGCAGGCGGGAGCCGACGAGCTGTGGCTGGTTGAGCTGGAGCACAACGACGGCATCCGCCTGCAATTTCAGGGGGCCGGGGTGGAGCAGGGCAGTGCCGCCGTCTGGCGGCAGGGAGTGGTTTGGGATCAGCCGCTCAAACCCGGCGACCAGCTTGCCCTGCTGGTCGCCGACGGCGTTGCCACCCGAATTGAGCTGTTGGCCGCCAGAGCCCCGTTGGCCAATCAGCCCTGGCAGCGGGCGCAAGATCGCCTGCAATCCTTCGATGACCGGCAGCTCACGTTGGCCACCCTGGGCACTGTGCCACTCAATCCACAGGTGCGCTGGGTCAACGGCTCGGCCGCCGACCTGCATGCCGGGAGCGAGCTGGTGCTGATCCGCGACGAACGGGGCCGCTTAAGCGAAATCCTTGTCGTCAATCCGGAGGAGTAGTTGACCCGTCTATGATAGGCGGGTTTATCCTCTGCCCGTTGGATGAAGGAACCCCTATGTTGACGATTACCCGGCTGGCCAGAGAACTGGGCCTGAGCCGCACCACCCTGCTCTATTACGAACGTCTCGGTCTGCTGCTGCCCGCCCTGCGCGGGGAGAACGGCTATCGCCGCTATGGCGAGGCCGAGCTGGAACGGGGGCGGCAGATCGCCAGCTTTCGTGCCATGGGGCTGCCGCTCGAAGAGATCGGTACCCTGCTGGCGGCAAGGCAAGAGAGCCACTCCTGCCTCGATGGTCACCTGCTGCGACTGGAGCAGGAGATCGTCGAGCTGAGGCGTCAACAGCGGGCCATCATCCTCTATCGCCAACAGACACACGAGGAGATCCCCATGGTAGACAAGGCACGCTGGGTTGCCATCATGCAGGCCGCAGGCATGACCGAAGAGATGATGCGCAACTGGCATATCCAGTTCGAGAAGATGGAGCCACAGGCCCATCAGGAATTCCTCGAATCCCTGCAGATCCCCGCCGCGGAGATCGCCGCCATCCGCACCTGGTCGCGCGGGGAGTAACCCGGTCTGACCACAGCACCGACCGTTGACCCGGATTGTTAACGGCTTGTGCTTTAAATTTTCCCCCTTATACTGGCGCCATCTTGTCGGAGTGCTGACCGTCGAACGACGCGAAGCTGAGACCGTTAATTCGGGATCCGTGGAACCTGATCAGGTTAAAACCTGCGAAGGGAACAAGGGTAACTTGCGGGTTACCGCGCCGGAGGAGGAACAAGCCTCTTCCGCTCATCGAAGGGGTCTCCCTTGATGGGTCAGGGCGCACAGGAGGGAGTCTGTCCCGTCCGGTTGTCCAGCACGTGGGGCACCTTGCCCACAGCATGCAGAGAGCGGGAAGTGGCAGAACAGCGGCGCGGAGATCCATCCCGCGCGCACTCCCTCCCGAGATAAACACCCCGCCGCAAGTTCATCTTCTCCTCGAACTCCAGACAAGCAAATACCCATAACTTCAACCAGTTAATGTGAGTTTTGCTATGTCTACCAATGTTTCTGATACCGCCAAATCCAGCCGCCGCGAGCAGCGCTCCAGCGCCCAGACCTTTATCGACAACCTCAAAGGGATGGCTCACCCCAACTCCCGCCGCATCTTTATCGAAGGTTCCCGCGCCGATATCCGTGTTCCGCTGCGGGAGATCCAGCTGGCCGATACCTTCGTTGGCGGCCCTGTCAGTGGCGATAAGGAAGCTCCCCGGTTCGAGCCCAACGAGCCGGTGCCGGTCTATGACACCTCGGGCCGTTACGGGGAGGAGGGGGTCGCCATCGACGTGCGCCGCGGCCTGCCACGCCTGCGGGAAAACTGGGTGCTGGAGCGTGATGATACCTACGCCCTGCCGGGGCTCAGCTCCACCTTCACCCAGGAGCGTCTGGCCGACGAGGGGCTGGATCATCTGCGCTTCGAGCACTTGCCAAAACCGCGCCGCGCCAAGCCGGGTCGCCGGGTGACCCAGCTCCACTACGCCCGCGCCGGTATCGTCACCCCCGAGATGGAATTTATCGCCATTCGCGAGAACATGGGCCGCGAGCGGGTGCGCTCGGAGCTTTTGCGTACCCAGCATCCGGGCCGCGATTTCGGTGCCCGTTTGCCCCAGAACATCACCCCAGAATTTGTGCGCGATGAGGTGGCCGCCGGTCGCGCCATCATCCCCAGCAATATCAACCACCCGGAAGCGGAGCCGATGATCATCGGCCGCAACTTCCTGGTGAAGATCAACGCCAACATCGGCAACTCGGCGGTCACCTCCAGCATCGAAGAGGAGGTGGAGAAACTGGTCTGGTCGACCCGCTGGGGCGCCGACACCGTGATGGATCTCTCCACCGGCCGCTACATCCACGAGACCCGCGAGTGGATCCTGCGCAACAGCCCGGTGCCCATCGGTACCGTGCCCATATATCAGGCGCTGGAGAAGAGCAACGGCATCGCCGAAGAGCTCACCTGGGAGCTGTTCCGCGATACCTTGCTGGAGCAGACCGAGCAGGGGGTGGACTACTTCACCATCCACGCAGGGGTCTTGCTGCGCTTCGTGCCGATGACCGCCAAGCGCCTCACCGGCATCGTCTCCCGCGGCGGCAGCATCATGGCCAAGTGGTGCCTCTCCCATCACAAGGAGAACTTCCTCTACCAGCACTTCCGCGAAATCTGCGAGATCTGCGCCGCCTATGACGTGGCGCTGTCGCTGGGCGATGGCCTGCGCCCCGGCTCCGTCTATGACGCCAACGACGAGGCCCAGTTCGCCGAGCTGCGCACTCTGGGCGAGCTGACCAAAATCGCCTGGGAGTACGACGTACAGGTGATGATCGAGGGGCCGGGTCATGTGCCGATGCATATGATCGAGCGCAACATGACCGAGCAGCTGGAGCACTGCTTTGATGCCCCCTTCTACACTCTCGGCCCGCTCACCACCGATATCGCGCCGGGTTACGATCACTTCACCTCCGGTATCGGTGCGGCGCTGATCGGCTGGTACGGCTGCGCCATGCTCTGCTACGTGACCCCCAAGGAGCATCTGGGTTTGCCCAACAAGGAAGACGTGAAACAGGGCCTGATTACCTACAAGATTGCCGCCCACGCCGCCGATCTGGCCAAGGGGCATCCGGGCGCCCAGATCCGCGACAACGCCATGTCCAAGGCGCGCTTCGAGTTTCGCTGGGAGGATCAGTTCAATCTGGCGCTGGATCCCGACACCGCCCGCGCCTATCACGACGAGACCCTGCCGCAGGAGTCCGGCAAGGTGGCCCACTTCTGCTCCATGTGCGGGCCCAAGTTCTGCTCCATGAAGATCACTCAGGACGTGCGTGACTATGCAGCAAAACTCGAAGCGGTAGAGATCAAGCTGGTGGGGATGGATGGCCAGCAGGAGCAGGTGGTGGCTCAGGTGGAGAGCGGCATGGCTCGCATGGCCGAAACCTTCAAGGAGACCGGCGGCGAGATCTACCATCAGGTGGCGGCGCTGAAACAGGCCGCAGGGGAGGAGGCGTGAGCAGCGCAAGCGGGGCTGTCAGCCCCGCCGACTTGCTGGCGGTCACAGAGGCTCGCCCCTTGGGTAGTGATCTCAAAATGAGAGTGTGGACCATCGCCGGTTCAGACTCCGGCGGTGGCGCCGGTATTCAGGCCGACTTGCACACATTGCACGACCTTGGCGTGCACGGCTGCTCGGTCATCTCCGCCATCACCGCCCAGAACTCGGTGGCGGTGAAGATGGTCGACCCGGTGCTGATGCAGACCTTCACCGCCCAGATCGACGCCCTCGGCGTCGATCTGCCGCCTGCCGCCATCAAGATTGGTCTACTGCCGACCCGGCTCCATGTGGAGGTACTGGCCCGTCGACTGGCAACTATCGAAGCCCCCTTCGTGGTCTACGACCCGGTGGCCATCGCCAGCACCGGCACCCCGATGGCGGAGCCCAATATGCTGGAGGCGGTGCGCGAGCAGCTGTTACCGCGCCTCTCCTTGATCACCCCCAACGGCCCCGAGCTGGAAGCCCTGACCGGCTTGCCGGTCAGCAGCCCCGAACTGGTGCGCCTCGCCGCCCGCCGCCTGCGCGAACTCGGCGCCCGCGCCGTGCTGGTCAAGGGGGGCCATCTGGAGTGGAGCGGCGATCTCTGCCTTGACTACTACCAGGACGAGACCCGTGAATTCTGGCTGGCGGCGCCGCGCCTCGATACCCGCCACGGCCACGGCACCGGCTGCTGTTACGCCAGCGCCATCGCCGCCGTGGTGGCGCAGGATTATCCGGTGGAGGACGCCATCACCCTCGCTCGTGCCTACCTGCAACAGGGGTTGGCGGCGGCGCAGGGGGTGGGGGCAGGCCCGGGCCCCATCGCCCATCTCGGCTGGCCCGCCGATCTGGCTCACTTCCCCCGCGCCGTGTTGGCGGGCTCAACCCTCGATCGCCGCTTCGGGCTCTTTTCTGTTGAAGGGATGGAAGCGAGCTGCGCCCGCCTGCCGGATGGCCCCTTTGCCGCAACCGAACAGCATCTGGGCCTCTATCCGGTGGTCGATTCGGTCAAGTGGCTGCGCCGCCTGCTGGGGCAGGGGGTCAAGACCATCCAGCTGCGGATCAAGAATCTGCCCGCCGCCCAGGTGGCACCGGCCATTGCCGAGGCTGTCGCGCTCGGTCGCCGTCATGGGGCGCGGCTTTTTATCAACGACTACTGGCAGCAGGCCATCGAGGCGGGCGCCTGGGGCGTGCATCTGGGGCAGGAGGATATGGAGACCGCCGATCTCGCCGCCATTCAGGCGGCCGGGCTGCGCCTTGGCATCTCCACCCACGGCTACTTCGAGTTGATGCGGGCGCGCGAACTGGCCCCCTCCTATATCGCGCTCGGCCATATCTTCCCGACCAACACCAAGGCGATGCCCTCCCGCCCGCAGGGGCTGGTGCGGCTGCACCGCTACCGCGCCCTGATGGGCGACTGGCCGACGGTGGCCATCGGCGGCATCAGCGAGGAGCGGGTGGCTGCGGTCAAGGGGAGCGGGGTCGGCAGTATCGCGCTGGTCTCGGCTATCACTGCCAGCGACGACTGGCAGGGGGCGACCGAGCGGCTGCTCGCGGCCGTGGGGGCAGGGGATGAGCCGCGCTCGGCGCAGCTTATGACCGACATGCAGGAGGCAGTTCATGCTCTCTGATGCTGAGTATTTGCGCTACGGCCGCCAGCTGATGCTGGCGGAAGTGGGGGAGGCGGGTCAGGCGCGGCTCAAGGATAAATCTGTGCTGATCGTGGGCTTGGGCGGGCTCGGCTCGCCGCTCGCCCTCTATCTGGCTGGCGCCGGGGTCGGCACCTTGTGGCTGGCCGATGGCGATACGGTGGACTCCAGCAATCTGCCGCGCCAGATCCTGTTCGATAGCGAGGCGGTCAACCACTCCAAGGCGGAGCTGGCCCGCGAGCGCTTGGCCGCCCACAACCCGTTGGTGGAGCTGATTGCCATCAACCAGCGGCTCGATGCCGCCAGCCTGCCGGAGTTTGTGGCCGAGGTAGATTTGGTGATCGACTGCTGCGACAACCTCGCCACCCGCCAGGCCATCAACGCCGCCTGCGTGGAGCAGGGCAAGCCCTGGATCTCTGCCGCCGCGGTGGGCTGGCAGGGGCAGCTGATGGCGCGCACCAGCAGCGATCACGCCTGCTACGCCTGCCTCTATCCGCTGGATACCAAGGTGAGCCAGAGCTGCGAGACCAGCGGCGTCACCGGCCCGCTGGTCGGGGTGATGGGCTCTTTGCAGGCGCTGGAGGCACTGAAACTGTTGCTCGGGATGCCAAGCCCGGTCGCTGGCACTCTGCGCCGTTTCGATGCTCTGACCCATCAGTGGCAGACCCTCACGCTGGCTCCCGATCCCGATTGCCCGGTTTGCGGGCAGCGCCGATGCCCGACAGACGATAAGGAGATCACCCCATGACCTTGACCATTCGACTCAATGATAAAGCCCAGCAGCTGGCGGCAGGGCAGAGCGTGGCCGACCTGCTGGCGGCGCAAGGGGTCCATCCCCAAGGGGTAGCGGTGGCCCTTAACGGCGCCGTGTTGCCCCGTGGCCGCTGGGCCGAGACCCGTCTTAATGACGGGGACGAACTTCACCTCTTTACCGCCATCGCGGGAGGCTGACCCATGATGCTCACAGTCCCATCTTCGAGCGCTCTGCCTTGCGGCGGAACCTCATCTCTTCTTATCGCAGTGGCCGGAGGCTGACATGCTGACAATTGCCGATCACACCTTCTCATCGCGCCTCTTTACCGGCACCGGCAAGTTTGCCCGCCCGGATCTGATGGCCGCCGCCATCGAGGCGAGCGGCTCCCGGCTGGTCACCATGGCCATCAAGCGGCTCGAACCGGGCAAGGCCCACGACGATATCCTGAGCCCCTTGCTGCAACTCGGGGTCAAGCTGCTGCCCAACACCTCAGGCGCCAAGACCGCCGCCGAGGCGGTATTTGCCGCCCACCTCGCCCGCGAGGCGCTGGGGACGAACTGGCTCAAGCTGGAGATCCACCCCGATCCCCGCTATCTGCTGCCCGATCCCATCGAGACGCTCAAAGCCGCCGAGCAGCTGGTGAAAGAGGGCTTTGTGGTGCTGCCCTACTGCGGGGCCGATCCCGTGCTCTGCAAGCGGCTGGAAGAGGTGGGTTGCGCCGCCGTCATGCCACTCGGCGCCCCCATCGGCTCCAATCAGGGGCTGGTGACCCGGGATTTCCTTGCCATCATCATCGAACAGGCGCGGGTGCCCGTTGTGGTGGATGCGGGGATCGGTGCACCGAGCCACGCGGCCGCCGCCTTTGAGCTGGGTGCCGACGCCGTGCTGGTCAACACCGCCATCGCCGTGAGCCGGGATCCGGTCGCCATGGGCCGCGCCTTTGCGCTCGCCTGCACCGCCGGTCGCAGCGCCTATGAAGCTGGCCTTGGCGCCCGCGCTCTGCAGGCCCAGGCATCCAGCCCGCTCACCGATTTTCTGGGGGCGTTATGAGTCATGAAATAGGGGCGACCATGAACATCTCCCCCTTGCCCCAAGGGCAGCCAGAGGTTTGCCCCCCTCTCCCTCTGGGAGAGGGGCTGGGGGTGAGGGCTCCGGCTGATTCGGTGCTTGAATGGAGCGAGTCCAGCGCTCCTCCCCCTCCCAAGGGGGAGGCCGGGAGGGGGTTGGATTTTGCCAATCGCTGGCAGGAGCTGGAGTGGGACGATATCGGCATGCAGATCCGCGCCAAGACGGCCGCCGATGTAGAGCGGGCGCTGAGCGCCCCCCGCCGAACCCTGAGCGACTTTATGGCGCTGATCTCGCCAGCCGCCGAGGCGTATCTGCCGCAGATGGCGGCCGAGGCCGAGCGGCTGACCCGCCAGCGCTTTGGCAACACCATCGGCTTCTATGTGCCGCTCTATCTGTCGAACCTGTGCGCCAACGACTGCACCTACTGCGGCTTCTCCATGAGCAACCGCCTCAAGCGCAAGACCTTGAATGCAGAGGAGATTGAGCGCGAGTGTCTGGCCATCAAGGCGCGCGGTTTTGACAGCGTACTGCTGGTGACCGGCGAGCACGAGCACAAGGTGGGGCTCGCCTATTTTCGCGAGGTGATGCCCATCATCCGCCGCCACTTCAGCACGGTAGGGATGGAGGTGCAGCCCCTCTCGCAGGCCGAATATGCCGAGCTGAAAAGCCTCGGCCTCGACGCTGTCATGGTCTATCAGGAGACCTACCATGCCCCCACCTACGCCCGCCACCATCTGCGCGGCAACAAGCGTGACATCGCATGGCGCCTTGCGACGCCGGATCGGCTCGGCCGTGCCGGTATCGACAAAATTGGCTTGGGGGCGCTGATTGGCCTCTCCTCAGACTGGCGCGCCGACAGCTACTTCGTCGCCGAGCATCTGAGCTGGCTTGAGCGCCACCACTGGCAGAGCCGCTATTCCCTCTCCTTCCCGCGCCTGCGCCCCTGCACCGGCGGACTGGAACCTGCCGTGGTCATGTCGGATCGCCAGCTGGCCCAGTTGATCTGCGCCTGGCGCCTCTTCTCGCCGACGCTGGACTTGTCCCTCTCCACCCGCGAGTCCGCCACGTTTCGCAACGGCGCGGTGCGCCTTGGCATCACCCAGATGTCGGCCGAGTCGCGTACCCAGCCGGGGGGCTATGCCGAGGGGGATAAAGAGGAGCTGGAGCAGTTCGCCATCCACGATGACAGGCCGGTGGGTGAAGTAGCCGCCGCCGTGCGGCAGGCAGGGTTGCAGCCGGTGTTTAAGGATTGGGAACCCTTTTTGGGCCGCTAACCAAATGATGTGGCAACACAGGAACCATAAAAGTAGGGTGCAATAAGCGAAGCGCATTGCACCGCTTTTGTTTTGTGGATGTGTGAGCGAGGTGTAATTCACTTCGTTCATTACACCCTACGTTTTGCTTCGTTTGGACCACATTTAACAACAGGGTTGATTGTGGATTGGGCAAACATGGCGAATTACAGGCGAATATGGCAGCCGGGGGGAACCTGGTTTTTTACGGTCGTGCTGGCTGAACGTCAGGATAACCATCTACTGGTCGAACGGATCGATCTGTTGAGGCAAGTTGTCAGGGAGGTGCAAGAGCGCCATCCATTCCGGATCCACGGCTGGGTTGTCTTGCCCGAACATCTGCATGCCTTGCTGGAGTTGCCGCAAGGGGATACCAACTTTCCGCTACGCTGGCGCCGAATCAAGAGCAAGTTTTCGCGAGCAATCCCCAATTCGGAGGCTCGTTCAGAATCTCGTTGGCGTCGCGGTGAGCGGGGTATTTGGCAGCGACGCTATTGGGAGCATCTGATCCGCGATCAGGAAGATTTCAACAATCATCTCGATTATATCCATATTAATCCGGTCAAACATGGGTTGGTAGCAGCCCCGAAAGATTGGCCATATTCCACCTTCCATCGTTGTGTTCAGCAGGGCAGGTATCCCTTATCTTGGGGAGATACCGCTACGCCAGAATATGAAGAACCACGCGACAATAAATAAACGGCATTAACGTGGTTAACGTAGGGTGCAATAAGCGGAGCGCATTGCACCGCTTTCGTTATGATAGCTGTGAAGATAGAGGTGTAATTCACTTCGTTCATTGCACCCTACGGTACTAAAGATCAAACTTCCGTAAGTATCTAGAGAATACCCAACCTATTTTGTGCTCACCGGTCTCGTCACATATAAATTCAACCTGAGTCCAGCGTTTTGATTTTGCGAGGAATTTTACTACCATCCCATTTTTCAATTCGTCAACAACCTCAGATTTTGTTGATGGTTCTGCCCTAATATTTAGAACTGAAACTATAACAAAACGATAACTACTTAATTCATTAATATCGTACTCTTTATTAGCAGATTGAGAAATCAACTTGGTTGCGACCCTTGGAGTTTCTGTTTCAAACTGATGCTCCCAGTTTTCATATAGAGGCATAGATAAATTACTAAATACATTGAGGAAGTAACTTAAAATTATGGATACAATAAGCTGTATTGATGAGGGCTGATTGTCATACCAACTTAGAAACCCATTATCACTATTTGATGATGTTGCTTGAGCAAGCTTTACAAAAGTCTGTTCTACAGAATCATCTTTTATCTCTATATTGTCCGAACTTTCGGAAAGTAATTTGTTGAACTGTTCAGTAATCACAGATAAATCCTGTGCTGTGAACAGCGATGCCATTTTTCTTGCTACTTTCATAGCAGCCGATTCTTGTAATTCAAATGATCGGACTATCTCTCTTGCGGCTTTCATCGTAGGCGATTCTGGTAGTGCAAATGATTGGGCAATCTCTCTTGCAGCTTTCATCGCAAACGATTCTGGTAGTGCAAATGACTGGGCAATCTCTCTTGCAGCTTTCATTGCGGGCGATTCTGGAATCACAAATGTTTGAGCAATCTCTCTTGCAGCTTTCATTGCGGGCGATTCTGGGATCACAAATGATTGAGTAATCTCTCTTACAGCTTTCATCGCGGGCGATTCTGGGATCACAAATGATTGAGTAATCTCTCTTACAGCTTTCATCGCGGGCGATTCTGGGATCACAAATGATTGAGCAATCTCTCTTGCAGCTTTTATCGCAGGCGATTCTAGTATCGCATATGACTGGGCAATATCTCTTGCGGCTTTCATCGCAGGTGATTCTGGTATCGCATATGATTTGACAATTTCTCTTGCAGCTTTCATCGTGGGAGACTCTAGTATCTCATATGGTTGAGACATCTCTTTTGATATTTTCAGCGTTGTTGATTCATGTGGTTTTTGAATGGGTGGATGATTTAAATTTCCAAGTTTTTTCATGAAGTGCGCCCCTAAAAATATCTAAATATTCATATTAACTGGTAGAGCAGTGTACCTCTGCTTGAGGCTTGTATGAAGCCATTAAAACCTAGGCAGGATTCACGAGCACTCGCCTTTTTGCAAGGGGGCGAATTCTTTAAATCAGGGCTTACTGGAAGGGAGGTTGCCATGACAGTATTCTTTCATCTCACATAAGCTTGCAGGGTACGGCGTGCTACAGAAGTCAGTCAGCGGGTACAAGAGAGTAAATAAGTCCATCAAGGGGTTGTCCGTGGAGGAAGATACGATTTCTTGCCCGGCACTCAAAAGTAGCCCCTGCGGCGATGGCGATGGCTTCGCTGGCTGTGTTGCCAACCCCCATTACGATCTCCAGCCGAAATAGCCCCAACTGTTCAAAGCCAAAGTCACGGAGCAGAGCGACCGCCTGTCGGGCGATGCCGCAGCCTTGGCGGGATTGCCGCACCCAATAGCCGATGTTGCCGTAGCGATGATGGGGCGATAGCTGGTTGATACCTGCGCCACCCAGCAGTTGGCCGGTGGTGGCGCAGAAGATGCCCATGTCAAAGGCGCGTCCCGCCGCACAATCCTGCTCGCAGCTGGCAAACCACTCCAGTGCGCTCTCCCGAGTAAATGAAGGGGAGCACCAGCTCATCCATTTGCCGACCTTCTCGATGGATTCGTGGGCCGCGCGGACAAACTCGTCGGCATCGGCCAGTTCGAACGGGCGGATCACGATATTGGCCTTGGCAAGGCGCGGGAGTGTCATCACTTATCCTGCTTTTTCAGAAAGTAACTGATATGCCCCGGCGGCATATCGGGCAGCTGGCCAAAGACTTCGTAGCCCTGCTTCTGGTAGAAGGGGAGGGCCTGAAAACTGGTGGTTTCCAGATGGTAGTTGGTGATGCCTTTGCTTTGGGCGTACTGCTCCATGGCGCCGAGCAGGCGGCCGCCCCAGCCATCGCGACGGATGCTTTCGTCGATCCAGAGCCAGTCGACATGCAGCCAGCCCCACTTGATGTCGGCGATGATGCCGCCGTGTACCTTGCCCTCTTTATCCTTGATAAAGCTGGCGATCCGCTCGCGTAGATGGGTGCCGACGTGACCCGTGTTGAAGCCCGAGAGACCAATGCGCAGCGCTTCGATCTCATCATCCTGAGGCGGTTGGGGTGGGGTTAGTTGCATAGTGCTTCCTGCTTGATGGTGGTTGTCTCTATGGGGCTGCCGCTTCCAGTGCGGCTATCTCGCCGCCGCTGATAAGCGGCAGGTTGCGGCTGATCTGCTCCACCGGCCAGTCCCACCAGGCGATGGCGTTGAGACGGGCGATGGTGTCGTCGTCGAAGCGGTAGCGGATCACCTTGGCGGGGTTGCCGCCGACCACGGCGTAGGCGGGCACGTCTCCGGTGACCACGGAGCGGGCGGCGATGATAGCTCCGTTGCCGACCTTGACCCCCGGCATGATCAGGGCGTCATAGCCAATCCAGACATCGTTGCCGATGACGGTATCGCTCTTGTAGGGGAGGCCACCCGGGGTGGGGGCGGCACTCTCCCAGCCGTTGCCGAAGATAAAGAAGGGGTAGGTGGAGAAGCCGGAGGTCTGGTGGTTGGCGCCGTTCATGATGAACTTCACCCCGCGGGCGATGGCGCAGAACTTGCCGATGATCAGCTTGTCGCCGACGAAGGGGAAGTGGTAGAGGACGTTGCGCTCGAAGCCCGCCGAATCCTCCGGGTCGTCGTAATAGGTGTAGTCACCCACCTCGATATTGGGCCCCTTGATGGTGTTCTTGATAAAGCACACCTGGGGAAAGCCGTTCATGGGGTGGGGATTGGCGGGATCGGGTCCGTGCATCTGGTCTCCTTGGAGTGGCTGGGCTAGAGCGCCGGAAAGTAGCAGGCGCTCATGTCGATGGGGTGATCGGGGCAGCCCGGCAGATAGAATTGCCAACCCGCATCGGAGAAGGCGCGCAGTTCGGTTTCGACAAATTTGATGGCGAGGCTCAGGGCCTGCAGGCTGTCGACACCGTAGATAAAAGTCTTGTCGCTCAGCCCCGCCAGCTTCACCTTGCAGCGCCAGTCACCGCTGGCGGACTTGGGAGCCGGCTCGGGGGCCTTGATGGCGATCTTGAGTACGAGCTGTTCCCCTTCGGTGCTGATGGCGTCGAAGCGGGCGGTGACGATGGCGTTTTTCATCTGGCGATTCCTTTTCCGTGGTACAGCCCCTGCGGTTGCGGGTGGCTGGCGTCCCTGATGGCTGATGAGCTGAAAACTGGACTCAGGACGGCCAGCGTAAATGAACTTGTGAGTTGAAACAATGGGATATCCGCGACCGGATGAGGGGGCTTTCGCCACTGTGAGCGAGCGCTGGGTCGGGAGGCGGAGCGCGCTGGCAACCGGTGTTGGCCGAGATGTTGACGGGCTGCTAGATGTAAAGGATTGTTGGCTGTGGCGGTAAATTAACCATCTGGGGCGATGAGGGCAGTTGAGTCCTCTTGAGGCAGAATATCTCCCCCCTGCTTGACGCTGAAGTACAGGAGTCTCCGTGGCGCTTTCGGTAACCCAGCTTTATGAAGTGATGGCCCAACTGCCAGATCCCATCTTTATCCTCAGTGAGGGTGGCTATTACGTGGAATATATCGGCGGCATGGAGCAGCAATCCTATCACGATGGCAATCCGCTGGCGGGCAAGCAGCTGGCCGATGTGCTGCCGCCCGAGATGGCCATGTGGGTCAAGGCGCAGGTGGCCGAGTCGCTGGCAAGCGGTCAGGTACGGGTGGTGGAGTATGAGCTATCCGCAGCCGAGGTGGGGGGGATCAATGCCGCCGTCGGGCCGCAAGGGGTGCAGCGTTTCGAGGGCAAGATTGCGCCGTTGCCCTCCCTCTATGACGGCAAGCGGGCGGTGGCTTGGGTGACCCGCAATATCACCCGTCAGTTCGAGTTGCAGCAGCGACTGCTGCGTCAGAGTGAAACCGACCAGCTGACCGGCCTCTACAACCGCCGTTTCTTCTTCGAGCACTGTCAGCAGTTGCGGGCAGGGGATGCGCCCTGCGGCCTTATCATGCTCGACATCGATCACTTCAAGCAGATCAACGATCGTTACGGTCATCAGCAGGGAGATCGGGCGTTGCAGCGCTTCAGTGGCTGCATCGATGCCCTGTTGCGGGCAGACGATCTGTTTGTGCGCAGCGGTGGTGAGGAGTTTCTGATCCTGCTGCCACGGATCGATGAGGCCGGTTTGCTGCAGATGGCGGAGCAGATCCGCGCCGCCGTCGAAGCACTGCCTGCCGATCCGGTCGCCATGACAGTCAGTCTGGGCACGACCCTGGTGCGGCCGGAGGAGGAGATCAATCAGGCGCTGGCTCGGGCCGATGAGTGGCTCTACCGGGCCAAGCGGGCAGGGCGCAACCGGGTGGCGCACAGCCCGGCACGCTGAGCCTCCCGGCCTTGTTATTGGCCAGAAATGACCTGTCCTTTTGCCATCAATAATTTGGCTGACATCACTGTCAATTAGTGGAAAAGTTCGCCATATTATTTCACTCATATTCCACTGGCTAAGGTGTTAATATTATCGGCCTGATCGCTGGTCTTATTTGTGTTGTTGGGCAACAGGATGAGGTTTTATCGGTATGTTATCAAACAGACTTGAATCGGGTTTTGGGTGCCGGATGTGACACATCTCGCTCTCTTTTGAAACAATCCGATTCAAACAGTCATGAATTATTAACCTTGACCCGGATAGCGATTTCAACGATGGTAGCGTGGCAGCTCCGTCTTCCTCCGGTGGCCCTGTTGGCCGCTGGCGGCGTTGTTTTTTCATGTACAGGGCGATATGCAACGACATATCTCCAGCCTGTTATTCGGGCCAATAAAAATAATGATGACAGACTAATAAGGTATATATTGCAATGAGTGTTTCTATTGCTGAAAAGAGTAACCCTGTTTCAAAATTGAAATGGGAGAAAAGCGATTCGGTATGGACCATGGGCTTATATGCCACTGCTGTTGGTGCCGGTACGTTATTTCTCCCTATTACTGTTGGCAGTAATTCTCCGGTTATTTTGCTGTTTATATTATTGCTGGCTTTTCCGCTCTCATATTATTCCCACCGGGCATTGAGCCGCTTTGTGCTCTCCAGCTCCCATCGGGAAGGGGACATCACCCATGTGGTGGAGGAGCACTTCGGTGCCAAAGCGGGCAAGCTGCTGATGCTGGTCTATCTGATGGCCTTCTACCCCATCATTCTGGTCTACAGCATCTCCATCACCAATGCGATCCAGAGCTTTGTGGTCCACCAACTGGGGAACGCCGAGCTGCCGCGTGGCCTGCTGGTGCTGGGGGTGATGCTGGGTCTGCATCTGATCCTGCTGGCTGGCAAACAGATCGTGGTGTCGGCCATCAGCGTGCTGGCACTGCCGATGGTCGCCTTTCTGATTGGCCTCTCTATCTATCTACTGCCCCAGTGGAGCCTCTCCTATTTCAGCGAGAGTCAGGCGGTGGACTGGCGTGATCCGGCATTCTGGAAATCCCTCTGGCTGATCGTGCCGGTGATGGTGTTCTCCTTCAGCCATGCGCCCATTATTTCCTCCTTCAGTGCGGCACAGAAGAAGCGTTGTCAGGAGAGTGCCGACCTGCGCGCCAAGCGGATCATCAAGTGCAGCAGCATGCTGATTTGCGGCAGCGTGCTCTTTTTCGTGGTGAGCTGCGTGATGAGTCTGAGTCAGGCGGAGATGGCGCTGGCCCGCACCGACAATATCTCAGTGCTGTCGGCGCTGGCGAACAAGTTCTCCAACCCGCTGATCGCCTATGTGGGGCCGCTCATCGCCATTCTGGCCATGTCCAAATCCTTCCTCGGCACTTCCATGGGGGTGAGCGAGGGGACGGTGAGCATGGTGAGCGGTGCCTGTCAGGGGCTGGGGCTCTCCCTCAGAGAGTCGACCATCGCCCGGGTGTCGTCGGTGATCCTGTTTATGGTGACTGCCGTCATCACCTATCTGAACCCCAATGTGCTCGATATCATCGAGCGCGTCAGTGGCCCGCTGATCGCGGTGATCCTGTTTCTGCTGCCAGCCTGCTCCATCTATCGCTTGTCCGCACTCAAGCGTTATCGCGGGCCGAGTACCCTTTTTGTGTTGGTGATGGGGCTGCTTGCCATCTCGGCCCTTATCTACGATCTGCTTTGACCGGGCGGTATCCCGCACAAATCAAAAAGGGCGACCATCTGGTCGCCCTTTTTCTGTGCATCGGGTTTATCCGAGCAGGCCGCTGGCGCTCTGGCCCGCCATCAGCAAGCCGATGGCCAGCACGCTGAACCAGACCAGGGTCGCGCTCACCAGCAGATAGCCGCTGGCGACGAACAGACCATCCCGCTGCAACATGCCGGTGGCCAGCAGCAGGATGGCCCAGGCAGGCATGGCATTGGTGAAGGGGATGGCGCCCAGGGGCAGCATCAGCAGCAGGGCGGCCAGCATGATCAGCAGGCCGTTGCAGCGGTTGACCGTGCTGCTGCCAGTCAGCAACAGCAGACGCGGGCGGATAACGCGATCGACCCGGGCCAGCAGATCCGCTCCCTTGTGCAGGGTCGGCTTGAGCTGGTCGGCGGCGAAGCGGCGCTCCATCAGCATGGCGGGCAGCCAGGGCACCCGGTTGAGGGTGATGCCGATGCCGATAAAGAGGATCAGCAGGCCAAACGGGGTGCTGACGCCGGGAATGGAGACCGGCAGCAGAAAGGGGACGGTGAGCAGCACGCAAAACAGCAGCATGCCCTGTTCACCCACCAGCGCGAGCATCTGGCGCAGGCTGATATGGCTCTCGTCGATGGCATGCGCGGTGGCCCGCAGGGTATCCGCGAGGGTGGTTTTGGGGTCGTTGAGTTGCGCGGCAACCATTCCCTGATGTCCTTCTGAGTGGTGATAACGGGCCCCGATGACCCGATTTGGCGCCAGCATACGTGGCAGAGGTTAACCGTCGATGAATGGTGGCAGGGGCACATAGCGGCGGCAGTGGTGCTGGCCTGCAGCGCCATCGGTGAGTGTGATCACCGCCATGAAATCGAACCGGTACAGCCGCCATTTAGGATTGGAGCAGGATGACTCTGGTATGCTCTTTGAACAATCACATTCAGTTCAGGGATCGATGATGAAGAGAGCAGGGATCGTGATAATGGGGCTGCTGCTGCCATTCGGGCAGGTCTGGAGTGCCGAGGGCGCGGCCACATCCGGTTGGCAGGTGACGCCGTTTTTCGGCTACAGCTCGTCCATCGACTTCGAGAAGAGCGACGAGGTGCAGCCGGTGCCGCTTTCTGCCTCGCTCGATTCACTGCAGGGGCAGAGCTCCGGCAGTTGGGGCTTCTTTATCAGTAAGGAGGTGGATGATCCCGGCATGATCGAGCTGCTCTACAGCCACCAGTCCACCACCCTCTCTCCCGACCAGCCGGATCGCCTGACGGTCGATACGCTGCACTTTGCCGGTGCGCTGACCCTCTCTGACAACCTGATGGCACCTTATATCGGCGCCGGGATCGGGGTGACCCGTTTCGCCGCCTACGACAGCGAGGTGACCCCTTCCATGTCGCTGGCGCTCGGGGTGCAACCGCGCCTCGCCGAGCATCTGGCGCTGCGTGCCGAGGTGCGCGGTTATGGCTCGCTGGTCAACGACAGCAGCCAGTTTCTCTGCAACCCGGAGCAGTGCGTGTTCAAGGTGCGGGGCGAGCTGGTGACCCAGTGGCAGGCCAATATCGGTCTCACCTTCCGCTTTTAAGCCGCCACAATTTCATGCAGGGAAAAGGGGCCGTCTGGCCCCTTTTGTCTGGATGTTTGCTGCTGTGCTCATCATTACGTTGGCAGATGCTCACGTCCCGTGATTGACCGGGGTTGCCCACACGGCGCAATTTCTACCCGCCTCCTTGGCGCCATAGAGCGCCTGATCCACCCGTTTGAACAGCGAGACTGCCGACTCCTTGGGCTCGCGGATCCCCACCCCCAGGCTGACTGTCAGGGGATGGGCCGGGTCAGGGGCGATGGCGCGGGTCGCCGTCAGCAGGGTGCTGGCCAGTTGCTGTAAGCGGGCTTCGTTTGCTGCGGGTAGCAGCAGGGCAAACTCCTCTCCGCCGATGCGGGCTGCCAGCGCCCCGGGCGGGCAGTGCTGCTGCAACAGCTCGCCAAACTGCAGCAACACCCGATCCCCGATATCGTGACCGTAGTTGTCATTGATCACCTTGAAGTGATCGAGATCCAGCAGAATGAGCCCCTGGCACTCGCCCTGCTCCAGAAACAGCTGTTGATGAAAGTAGCGCCGGTTTGGCAGCCGGGTCAGATCGTCAAACAGCGCCTGTTGTCTGAGCTGGGCGTTGACGTGAAAGAGGTGGTGCATGGTGCTCAGGATGCCGATGCTGCTGAGCAGGATGCCGCTGGATCGCAGCAGATCCTCGGCATAGATGGCGATCCAGAGTGGTTGGGCGACCAGCTCGTCCATGATGTCGGCGGTGGCCCCCATGATCCACAACATCAGGCCGTAGCAGAGCAGGCGATAGGTTCTGGTGGGCAGAGGGGCACACTGCACCACCCAGAACAGGAACAGCATGGTCAGCCAGTTGATCCCCTCGAAGCCAAAGCTGATGACATGGAGGCGAGCGAACGGGAAATGGGGCAGCAGCAACAGATGAAGGACCATGATGACCAGCATCAATCCCCCCAGCAGCATGATGTGGGCACGATGCTCTCGGTCGAGATGGTGGTAGTGGGAGAGTCTGATGTCGAGACGATCGAACTGCATGGTGTTCCTCGGATTGGGCCTGCCATCACCTTGCAAACAAGGGGCTGCGTAATGGTATGCCGTGGTCGGATAACAGGAAGCGGCTGGTCTGTCAGTGTAAACGAGCGGGCCCGCAGCAGGCGATATCGATGATGTCAGCTTGTGGGCTGGCTCCGGGTTTGCGCACTTATGGTGCGCACGTTATCGCCTGCCCTGTGACAGGGCGGCCCTGGGCGGGTTGGCGCAGTCAGCGCGCCATGTTGGTGCAAGCAAGGTTTTGTCGATAGTTAATTCTATGATTTTAAAGGATTTAAATTTATGGCCCGCTTTATGCTTTTTATCTGTCAGACGGTCTCTTGCGGTCATAGGCGGCAGACGCAGTGATGAGGAGGTAGCAAGAGACATCCCCGTGCCGGGCACGGGTGTGATTCTGGCGGGTTGCTGCAACACCTTGCGGCTCGCCACAGATTCAATCAGGGAAACGGAGCCGGTCTCGTACCGGTACGACAGGGAAGGAGAGTGCTCTATGGTCAAAAAATGGATGATGGCGGGTCTGACGATGTTGCCTGCCTTGCTGGTTACCCCAAGTTGGGCCGAAGAGGTCGCTCAGGTACAGGCTGCGGTGGCACCGGTTGCCGCCGTGACAATCAACAAGGGTGACAACACCTGGATGCTGCTCTCGGCGGCGCTGGTGATCCTGATGTCGATCCCCGGTCTGGCTCTCTTCTACGGTGGTCTGGTGCGGGCCAAGAACATGCTGAGCGTGCTGATGCAGGTCTTTACCCTGTTCTGCCTCATCTGCGTGCTCTGGGTGATCTACGGCTATTCGCTGGCCTTTACCGAGGGGGGCAATTTCTACGGCGCCTTCAGCAAGGTGCTGCTCAAGGGGGTGACGCCTGACTCCATCGCCGCCACCTTCAGCAAGGGTGTCGGGATCAGCGAGCTGATCTATGTGGTGTTCCAGGGGGCCTTTGCCGCCATCACCTGCGGCCTTATCGTGGGGGCGTTCGCCGAGCGCATCAAGTTTGCCGCCGTGCTGCTCTTCTCGGTGATCTGGTTCACCTTCGCCTATATCCCGCTGGCTCACATGGTGTGGTATTGGGCGGGTCCGGATGCCTATACCAGCGCCGAGGCCGCAGCAACCGCGACCGCCACTGCCGGTTATCTGTTCCAGCATGGTGCGCTGGACTTTGCAGGCGGCACCGTGGTGCACATCAACGCCGCCGTGGCGGGTCTGGTGGGTGCCTATCTGGTGGGCAAGCGTCTGGGCTACGGTCGTGATCCCATGACCCCCCACAGCCTGACCATGACCATGATTGGCGCCTCCCTGCTCTGGTTTGGCTGGTTCGGTTTCAATGCGGGCTCCGCGCTGGAAGCCAACGGTATCGCTGCACTCGCCTTTATCAACACCTGGGTGGCGCCTGCTGCGGCAGCCCTGTCATGGACGCTGGCCGAGTGGGTGATGAAGGGGCGTCCCTCCCTGTTGGGGGCGGCGTCCGGTGCGGTGTCCGGTCTGGTGGTGATCACCCCGGCAGCCGGTTTCGTCGGTGTGGGCGGTGGTCTGGTGATGGGCCTTATCAGTGGCGTGGCGGGTCTGTGGGGCGTCCACGGTCTCAAGCGCATGCTGGGGGCCGATGACAGTCTGGACGTGTTTGGCGTGCACGGGGTGTGCGGCATTCTTGGCGCCCTGCTGACCGGCGTCTTTGCCAGCCCGGATCTGGGCGGCACCGGGGTGTGGGACTATGTCACCAATCAGGTTGCCGAGGGTTACTCCATCCTGACTCAGGTGAAGATCCAGGCCATCGGGGTCGGTGTCACCATCCTCTGGTCCGGTGCCGTGGCGGCGATTGCCTTCAAGGCCGTCGATATGCTGGTGGGGCTGCGGGTGAACGGCGATGCCGAGCGGGAAGGGCTGGATGTCACTTCCCACGGCGAGAAGGCTTACAGCATGTAATCCCGAACGTCAGACAACAAAAAACCGCCGGTTCCGGCGGTTTTTTTATGCTCGAGCGCAATGGCGCGCTTGGTTCACACGCTTAGTTCACGACGGCCACGTTGATGCTGCCATTGCCCTGGGTCATGCGCACCCGCGCGCCCGGTACAAAGGTGGGGCTGGCTTTCTGCACCACCACGATGGCTTCGCCGCTCTCTTTCTTGATCTCCAGCTCGACGCCGTCGACCTGATTCATCTTGTTGCCGATGGCGTTGCCTGCCGCCGCACCGGCGATGGCGCCGCCTGCTGCGGCGATATCGCGTCCGGTGCCGCCACCCACGGTGCTGCCGAGCAGGCCGCCGACCACGGCGCCGCCAATGGTGCCCACCAGTGAGTTCTCATCGGCCTGGATCTTCACCGGGCGGGTGGAGATGATGGTGCCGTAGCTGACAGTCTGCACCTGTTTGGCGCGGTCTTTGGTGTAGACATCGCCGGAGTAAACGTCACTGTTGGCGCATCCGGTGATGGTGGTCGCTGCCAGCAGGGCAATAAGGGTCATACGCTTCAACATGGTGGGCCTCCTGGGCTGCACGTAATTTGAACAATCCGGTTGATGAGTGAACTCTACTCCAACCCCGTCACACATGAAATCGGCAAAATGTAACCAATTATGCGTTCTGTAACCGGTTTTGTCCTTGAATCGCAGCTGTACCGGAGAGAGTTTTGACCAGCAGCAGACGGTCTTCTCCGGGGCCGAAATAGTCGGCTACTTCCGCCTGCAATGTGTAACCGAGCCGGTAGTAGAGGCGCTGGGCCGGATTGACCGGATCGACCGTGAGCCGCAGTTCGCTGATCTGCAGCGCCTGCTGGTTGGCCTCCATCTGGCGCATCATTCGTTCGGCCAGGCCGAAACCGCGCGCCTCGGGCAGCACCGCCAGCGACAGCACCCAGCCTTGCGACCGCTCCTGACCGAATCCCCCCAGCACATAACCCACCAGCTGCCCCTCGTATTCGGCCACCAGCAACAGCTCGGGCCACAAATCCATCGCCTGACGGAAGAAGAAGGCGGGATAGACATCTTCGCCAAACACCTTGGCATCGATCTGCCAGATGGCGTGCATGTCATGGTGGGTGGCGGTGCGTAGCAGGGGCGGGTTGTGGTGCATCAGGACTCCATCGGCAGCAAGCGGATCAGCAACGCCGCTGACGGCTGGGTCAACGGCAGAAAAGGAGTCATAGGGTAGTGGTCATCCCCTGCCGGATGCAAGGGATTGGCGGTTATGGTGGCAGTGGCCGGCTCTGGGGCTGTTTGGGGGCTTTGCGCAAGCCATCGAGCAGGTGACGGAGGGTGAGCCAGGGGTGGCGTAGCAACATGCGCGGGCCGCTCCACTTCATCACCTGCTGGATCTCTTTGCGCATTGCCGGGGCGTAGCAGTGGATCGTGCAGTTGGCGCAGGTGGGTTTGTTGCCATGGTTGTAACGGCAGCGACGAAGGCGCTGATGAGCGAAATCCCGCAACTGGCGACAGTGGCGGCAGTGGGGATCCTGATGATGGTGCTGGCAGTAGAGGCGGATCATGGCGCTGACCGTCTGCTGCTCGCGCATGAGTCTGGGGTGGTCACTCGCCTTTTTGCTGGCTGCGGCGTGTGAGCCCCGGGCTGGGCTGGCATGATGACTTTTCATGGCCGCCATTCTCCTGACCTGCTCGTTCGGGGTGTTGATACAGGTCAAAAGGGGCGATAAAAAAACAGGGCCCGCAGGCCCTGTGTCATCAGATGAGGCTGGTTGCCTGCTCCAGCCAGGCGAGATCCTCGCCCTCGAGCAGCGGGCTCAGGCGGCGGAACACCTCGACGTGGTATTCGTTGAACCAGCGGAATTCGGCCGGGCTCAGCAGGCTGCGGTCGATCAGGCGGGTATCGAACGGCACGTAGGTCAGCCGCTCGAAGCCCAGCATCGGCAGCTCGCCAACCTGTTCCAGCTCGGTCACCACCACCAGGTTTTCGCAGCGGATGCCAAAACCATCTTCGCGGTAGTAGCCCGGCTCGTTGGAGAGCACCATGCCCGGTTGCAGGGCGACCATGCTCCCTTTCGGCGCGATGCGCTGGGGCCCTTCGTGGACACTCAGGAAGTGGCCGACGCCGTGGCCGGTGCCGTGGTCGTAGTTGTAACCGGCTTGCCACAGCGGCATGCGGGCCAGCACGTCGAGCTGGATACCGGCGGTGCCACGGGGGAAGCGGGCCTGATCCAGTGCGATATGGCCCTGCAGCACCCGGGTAAACATCGCTTTCTGCTCGTCGGTCACCTCACCCACCTTGATGGTGCGGGTGATGTCGGTGGTGCCATCCATGTATTGCGCGCCGGAGTCCAGCAGATAGAGGCTGTCCTGGCCGAATGCACGGGGAGTGCCATTGGTGTGGTGGTAGTGGCACATGGCGGCGTTGGGGCCGAGCGCGGAGATGGTGTCGAAGCTCGGCTCGACGTAGTGTTCCTGCTCGCGGCGGAACGCTTCCACCTGATCGGCCAGAGTACCTTCATCCACCCCCTCGAACTCACCGGAGGCGATCAGACGATCCAGCCAGGCGAGGAAGCGGGTCATGGCCACGCCATCACGCAGGTGAGCGGCACGCATGCCGGTCAGTTCGATTTCGTTCTTGCACGCTTTCGGCAGCATGGTGGGGTCTTGCCCTGCCACCAGAATGGCGCCCGCCTCTTCCATGACGAGCTGGGTCCAGGCGTTGGCGCTGTCCGGATCGGCCAGCACCTTCTGCTGATCTTCACCGATGCGTTGCAGCACGTCGCCCAGCTTGTCGATGGGGTAGACGGAGACGTCTTGGCCAACGTGTTGGGTGAAGGCGAAGCAGTCAATTTTGTCGGTATCGACGAAGAAATCCATGCTGGTGTTGGCGTAGAGCACCGCAAAGCCCAGCACCACCGGCAGCCGGTCGATGTCGCGGCCACGCAGGTTGAGCAGCCAGTTGATGGGCTCGGCCTGGGTCAGCAGCACTGCATCCAGCCCGCGCTTGCGCAGGTCGGCCGCCAGCTGTTCACGTTTGGACTGGCTGGACTGGCCCGCCAACTCCTCGCTGTAGAGGATGACCGGGCTCTTGGTCGGCTCGGGACGATCGCTCCAGTTCAGGTCGATGGGGTTCTGCTCGACGCGGATCAGCTCGATACCGCGATCGGCCAGCACGGCTTTGGCATGCTTGTACCAGGTCAGGCTGTGCAGGCGGGCATCGAAACCAACCCGGGAGCCGGACGGCAGCTGCTCGGCCAGCCACTGGACGTGGGGATCTTCATTGAGGTGGAGGAATTCGAACAGCTCGGCGGGGGTTTGCATCCGCGCCTGCACCGTATAGCGACCATCGACAAAGAGGGCTGCTCGCTGGGTCATGATGATGGCGACCCCGGCAGAGCCGTTGAAACCGGTGATCCAGTCAAGCCGCTCGGCATAGGCGGGGATGTACTCGCCGAGGTGCTCATCATCGTGGGGGACGATAAATGCGTCCAACTCCTGCATGGCCAGCTCGGCCCTGACTTGGGCGACGCGGGTTTCAATTATCTCGAAATTATTCATGTCGTTAGTGCCAGATGGTTGCTATATGAGTGTTCAGTTTTTATGGCCGCTGGCCAGGATCCGCTTGATCGACTGGCCCGCCGCTTCGATATGCTGCTTGAGCAGCACCACCGCCTCGTGCTTGCGCCGGGCGCGGCACAGTTCCAGCAATTGGGCGTGTTCACGCTCCGCCTTGTCCACGCCGTCGCTGGCAAACAGCAGCTCGAAGCGGACATAGCGGTCACAGCTCAGATTGATCTGGGCGATGAGATCCAGTGCCTGGGGGCGACCGGCTGCCTGATAGAGGGTGGCGTGAAAGCTGTGGTTCAACTCGGCCCAATGTTCGATCTGGGTGCCTGACTCCAGGGCGTGATCAAACTGGGCGAGGATCGCCTCCGCTTGCGCGAAGGTGGCTTCCGTCATCTTGTCGACGGCGTGAAACAGGGTATCGGCTTCCAGCAGTGCTCGCAAATAAAAGAGCTCTTCGATGGCCGAGGCGTCCAGCATGGTGACCACGGCGCCGCGATGGGCTTCGAACTTGACCAGCCCCTGTGCCTCCAGCTGCATCAATGCTTCGCGCACCGGAATGCGGCTCACTGCCAGCTCTTTGGCGATAGCATCCTGACGCAAGGGGGCGCCGGCGGGGAACTCCCCACGGAGGATCCGGCCACGGAGGTTTTCCATCACCATCTGGGTTCGGGTCTTGTAGGGTGGAGTCATGGTCGGGTCACGATTGGGCGTTACAAAATTGTATATTGTATAAAGTTTGGCTGAATCTACCCCGTCAGGAGTGGCAAGGCAAGGTTTAGGGGCTCGCCGCCGCGTGGCTGGCGGCGTTCGGGGCTCCATAAAAACAAAAATGCCGGTCAGCGTGGCTGACCGGCATGATGTCACTGATAGGAAGCGGGGCTATTACAGCTGCGGGCCTGCCGCAACCAGACGTTTGCCTTCGTCGTTATCGGTGAAGCGCTCGAAGTTCTTGATGAAACGGCCTGCCAGATCGACGGCCTTGGCATCCCACTCGGCCTTGTCGGCGTAAGTGTCACGCGGGTCGAGGATCGCCGGGTTCACATCGTGCAGCGCGGTCGGGATCTCCAGATTGAAGATCGGCAGCACCTTGGTCTCGGCCTTCTCGATGGAGCCATCCAGGATGGCGTCGATGATGGCGCGGGTATCCTTGATGGAGATGCGCTTGCCGGTGCCGTTCCAGCCGGTGTTGACCAGATAGGCCTCTGCACCTGCCGCTTCCATCCGTTTCACCAGCTCCTGACCGTACTTGGTCGGGTGCAGGGAGAGGAAGGCTGCGCCGAAGCAGGAGGAGAAGGTCGGAGTCGGCTCGGTGATGCCGCGCTCGGTACCGGCCAGTTTGGCGGTGAAGCCAGACAGGAAGTGGTACTTGGTCTGCTCTTTGGTCAGCTTGGAGACCGGGGGCAGCACGCCGAAGGCGTCGGCAGTCAGGAAGATCACCTTGGTGGCGTGACCTGCCTTGGAGACCGGCTTGACGATGTTTTCGATGTGATAGATGGGGTAGGAGACGCGGGTGTTCTCGGTCTTGGAGCCATCATCGAAGTCGATGGTGCCATCGGCAGCAACGGTCACGTTCTCCAGCAGCGCATCGCGACGGATGGCGTGGTAGATGTCCGGCTCTGCCTCTTCGGAGAGCTTGATGGTCTTGGCGTAGCAGCCACCTTCGAAGTTGAATACGCCGTCGTCGTCCCAGCCGTGCTCGTCATCGCCGATCAGCTGACGCTTGGGATCGGTGGAGAGGGTGGTCTTGCCGGTACCGGAGAGGCCGAAGAAGATGGCGACGTCGCCATCCTGACCCACGTTGGCGGAGCAGTGCATGGAGGCAATGCCGCGCAGGGGCAGGAAGTAGTTCATCATCGAGAACATGCCCTTCTTCATCTCGCCACCGTACCAGGTGCCGCCGATGAGCTGGATCTTCTCGGTCAGGTTGAAGGCAACAAAGTTCTCGGAGTTGAGACCCTGCTCCTTCCAGTTCGGGTTGGTGCACTTGGCACCGTTCATCACCACGAAGTCAGGCTTGAAGGTTTTCAGCTCTTCATCGCTCGGGCGGATGAACATGTTCTTCACGAAGTGAGCCTGCCAGGCCACCTCGGTGATGACGCGCACGGCCAGACGGGTATCCGGGTTGGCACCGCAGAAGCCGTCGACCACAAACAGACGCTTGCCGGAGAGCTGTTTGGTGACCAGCGCTTTCAGATGTGACCACACTTCCGGGCTAATGGCTTTGTTATCGTTTTTACCCTGGTCAGACCACCATACAGTGTTCTGGGTAGTGGCATCTTTGACGATATATTTATCTTTCGGGGAGCGACCGGTGAAGATCCCGGTGTTGACGTTGACGGCGCCCAGCTCGGTCACCACACCGCGCTCGAACCCTTCCAGGTCAGAACGTGTCTCTTCCGCGAAAAGCTGGTCGTAAGAGGGGTTGCGAACGATTTCTTGGCTGTTTGTGATGCCGTACTGGTCCAGTCCTAATTGTTGGGCCAGGGTGGGTTCTGCCACGATTGTCATTGTATTCTCCTGGGTTCAGAGGTTGGTAGGGTTCTATCTGACGGTCATCCTATCACTTAGGTGGTAGAGTTTAGCGATCGCCATCAAACTTTATAAAATAGGGTGTTTTTTTGTTATTAAAGTTAAAGGCGGGTTTTGCCCGCCTTTAATTAGTGTAACTGGTTTGCATCATTGCCGGGAGCCCTGCTGAACAGGGTTTCGACATCGATCCCATTAAATTGGTACTGGGCGCCGCAATAATCACAGTGCATGTCGATCTTGCCGAGCTCCTGCACCATCTCCATGACTTCTTCCTTTTCTATCTGCAACAGGGCCCCTTCGCAGCGCTCACGGGAGCAGGTGCAACGGAACTCGACCGCCTGCGGATCGAACACCCGTACCTTGTCCTGATGGTAGAGACGGTAGAGGATCTCTTCCGCTTCCAGCCCGAACAGCTCTTCATCCTTGATGGTGCTGGTGAGCTGGGTCAGGTGATCGAAATCGTTGCTGTGATCCTCGCTCTGGGCGGGCAGCTCCTGCAGCATGATGCCGGCGGCACGCGGTGCGCCTTCGTGGTAGCCGGTGCGGATCCACAACTTGGTCGCCAGCTGTTCGGAGCGGGCGAAGTAGTGCTCCAGGCAGCCTGCCAGGGTGTCGGCGTCCAGCGCTATGATGCCCTGATAGCGCTCGCCCTGCTCCGGGGTGATGGTGATGATCAGCTGGCCATTGCCGATCAGGCTCTGCAGCTTGCCATCGCTCGGCAGCTCGCCTTCATAGCGGGCCACACCGCGCAGCTGCTGGTTGTTGTCACCATTGATCACGGCCAGACGTACCGGGCCATCGCCCTGCAGCTGTACGGTAATGGAGCCTTCAAACTTGAGGGTGGCGGTCAGCAGGCTGGTGGCGACCAGCAGCTCGCCCAGCAGTTTTTGCACCTGCACCGGGTAGTTCTGGGCTTCCACCACGTGGCGGTAGGTGTGATCCAGCTGGACCAGCTCGCCACGCACTTCGTACTCTTCAAACAGATAGCGATACAGCAGATCTTGGTTGCTCATCATGTATTCCTGGCTTTTCGGTGAGGTAAATCGGGCGGGCTGGGGTTGCTGCCAGCCCGGTATCAAATCGGGGTCGGTCAGTACTGTTTGACCTTGAGCAACTGGCGTCGCTCCTGCTTGTCGGGGCGGCGCTCGGGGCTGGGAGCAAACTGGCTGTTGAAGCGGCGCGCCTCGCTGTTCTCGGCCCGTTTTTTCAGGCTCTCGGCGGTCTCTTCATAGAGCTGCTGGGCCAGCGGGGCCGATTTGCGCTGCTCGCTCAAGGCCAGCACCCGCACTTCGCGTTCGTCCTGCCCCTGCCAGAAGCGGATTAGTGCACCCACTTCCACCTGTTTGCCCGGTTTGCTGCGCTGACCATTGTAGTGCACCTTGCCCCCGTCTATCTGATCCCGCGCCACGGAGCGGGTCTTGTAGAAACGGGCCGCCCACAGCCACTTGTCGAGACGAACCTCAAGGGGACTTTCTGCATGATTGGGCATGAACAGGCTCCATAACGGGGAAAAGAGGTGGTCGATTATACCAGAGCACGGGGTCGGGATAGAAACCGGGCAGCCGCAGCGCGGGGCGCAAACCATGTCAAGGTGATGCAACATATGGGCAGTTTGCTGATTCACAAGGGAAAGCCGGTGCGTTATCGGGCATTTATGGGGCAGGGGAGGGCCTTCATACCGCGCATATAGCGCTGCCGCCCCGGTTGGGAGCGGCAGCGTTCACATCCGTTGACCATGTCAGAGTCAGAAGTGATCGTGCTGATCCGGCTTCTTCTGGTCGTGGTGGCCTTCGCTGTGGGCGATGGCAGTGCGGATCAGATCAACCCCGGCGCGGATAATCAGCACCCCCATGTTGACCAGCTTGACGCAGACCCACATGAAGGTGATGAGCAGGATCAGCTTGAGCACGGTCTGGAACGCTTCCAGGAAGTTCTGCTCCAGCTGGGAGGTCAGGCCGTTGGCGCTGGTCATCAGCCAGGTGTAAACCTCGCGCACGAACGGGATGCGGCTTGGCATCTCCAGCACATCCAGTGCGGCAGGGAGCGCCTGGAAGATGACGATGCTGCCGAACAGGATCAAAATGACACCGATGGCGATGCCGAGGAAAAAGCCGAACTGTCTCATGGAGGGCTCCAGCATTTGCTGCATGAAATTGAAGATAGCCGCCAATAGTAGGGAGTGCCCCGCTTCATCGCAATCTTCCGTGCACCGCCATCGCGGTGGGAACGGCGGCGATCCGGCCGCTACCATTGCCCAACTATCTGATTTCTGGGAGGCTTGTCGCCATTACGCATAGGGAAAGCAAATTGATGTCGAGAACCCTCTTTTTACTGTTGCTGGCTCTGGTTGCCGCTGTGCCTGCGGTGAGCGCCGAACCGGCGGCTCCCTCGGCGGCCGCCTGCGCCATCCGCCATCAGGATCAACTGTTGCTGGTGCAGGATCGCATCTCCTCCCGCTACAGCCTGAGCGGTGGCTATATCGATGGCGGCGAGCGCCCTGAGCAGGCGGCGCTGCGCGAACTCTATGAAGAGACCGGCTTGCACGGCGAAATCGTCGCGGATCTTGGCCGCTGGCAGAAAGCGCAGGTCTTTGCCTGCCGCACCTTGGAACCGATAGTCGCTCAGCAAGACACAGCGTTTGTCTCGATCCTGAAGGCCCCCAATCTGGGGGGCGAGATCCTCAACGCCCGCTTGATCGCGGTGGACAAGTTGCCCCGCGAGCAGCGCCGCTTCCCGGATCAGCTCGACTGGCTGCAATCCCGACTGGATAAGGTGCCCGAGAGCGAGGTGCGCTGGCAGGCCGATTTCGTGGCGCAGGGCAATGGGCTGCATCAGGTCGAGATCCCGCTGATGATGCGCTTGCAGCAGTGGCTGGGGCCGGATGTCTGGTGGCTGTCGGTCAGCAATCTGTTTGGTTCAGGCGGCTTTCAGCTTGCCCTGATACCTTTGCTGCTCCCGCTGCTGGGGTGGCCGCGACTGCGCCAGCTGCTGTTCGCCATGCTCTGGCTCGGGCTGCTGGTGCAGGCGGGCAAGGAGGGGATCGGCTGGCCGCGCCCCTTTCATCTGCAACCGCTGCTGGCAACCCAGAGCGCGCAAGGCTTTGGCATGCCGAGCGGCCACACCGCCTCGGCGCTGCTGTTCTGGGGGGCGTTGCTTGGCTGGCTGTGGCCGACGCACCGCTGGCGGGCGCTTTCGCTGGCCCTGTTGCTGGCGCTGGCCACCGGTCTGGCGCGGGTCTGGCTCGGAGTACACTTTATCTCTGATGTGGCGGCCGGGTTGCTGATCGGCGCCTTGCTGCTGGCTGCTCGCCCCTGCTGGCGTGCCGATGGGCATGCGGTTGGCTGGCTGCTGCTGATTGCCGCCGCGCTGGCACTCGGGGGACTGACCCAATCGGCCCATCTGACCGGGATCGGCCTGACGGCGCTCGGGCTCTGGATGGGCGGCTTGCGCTCCCTGACCCGCGGCGGTTATCCCCCCATCCTGACCGGCGCAGTCACGCTGGCGGGGGGCGTGGTGATCGGGGCAGGGCTCTGGGCGGTGCCGCTGCTGACCAGCAGTTCGCTTAACATCCTGCTCGGTCAGTTATCGCTCTTTTTCGGGCTGGGGCTCTGGTTGAGCGCGGGCCTCTGGTGGATACTCTCTTTCTTGAAATGCGACACACGACCCAAGGGCAACGGCTCTGACAAGGGAACTCTATGAATGTGAAAAAAGTGGATTTGGCCAAGACAACCCTGGGGGTGCTGTTTATCAGCCTCCTGATTATCTCCTGTTTCTTGGTGTTGCAGCCCTTCCTGCCAGCACTGGTGTGGGCCACCATGATCACCATCGCCACCTGGCCACTGATGCTGATGATGCAGCGCCTGCTGTGGGGCAAGCGTTCGCTGGCGGCCCTGTTTATGACGCTGGTGCTGCTGCTGATATTTGTCATCCCGCTCTTTATGACGCTGGCCAATGTGGCGGAGAAGGCCCCCATGCTGATCGAGCTGGGCACCCATATCAGCCAGTCGCCGCCACCGGAGCTGCTCTGGCTGCAACAGATCCCGCTGGTGGGTACCAAGTTGTATGAGTTCTGGCAGCAAATTCTGGCGAGTGGTGGTCAGGTGCTGTTTGCCAAGCTGGCTCCCTATTTCGGCCAGACTGCCCGCTGGCTGGCCTCTCAGGCCGGTAATCTGGGGCTGCTGTTCGTCCACTTCCTGCTGACGGTCGGTATCTGCGGCCTGCTCTATCACTCGGGTGAAGTGGTGGCGACCGGCATTCGCCGCTTTGCCCACCGGCTGGCGGGCCAACGGGGTGACAATGCCACCGTGCTCGCTTCACAGGCGATCCGCGCCGTGGCGATGGGGGTGGTGGTGACCGCGCTGGTGCAATCCACGGTGGCCGGTGTCGGCCTGCTGATTGCCGGTATCCCCTACGCCATGATTTTGGTGGTGGTGATGTTCCTGCTGATCGTCGCCCAGATCGGCCCCTTCCCGGTGCTGCTGGCCTGTATCGGCTATCTCTACTGGAGCGGCGACACCACCTGGGGCACCTTCCTGCTGGTGTGGTCACTGTTTGCGGGCACCATGGACAACTTCCTGCGCCCCTTCCTGATCAAGCGTGGCGCCAATCTGCCGCTCATCCTCATTCTGGTGGGGGTTATCGGCGGCTTGCTGACCATGGGGATCATCGGCCTGTTTATCGGCCCCGTGGTGCTGGCGGTGGGCTACACCCTGCTGGATGCCTGGATCAAGGAAGATGACCAACCCGCGGCCGCTGCGGTTGAAGCGCCCAAGGCCCAATAACGATTCAGTAAAAAGACGATTCGGTAACAAGACGATTCAGCCATCCATCGCTGATGCCAAGAGCCGCCCATAAGGGCGGCTCTTTGGTTTTTGACGAGCGTGATTTATGGCGATGGCGTCAGAACGCTGATCCGTACTAACCTGCATATCCCAAATATTACCGCTTCATGTAGGTTCGATTAGCGAAGCGTAATCGGACGATCGAGATACCGCCGTCCCAGAGTATCTGTGAGTCAGCGGCATCTGCAAGAGGGGAAATGCGGGTGGCCGTGATAGCGGGCGAATTGATTTGCGCGAACGTCCGATTACGCCTGACGGCTAATCGAACCTACGGGCTGGCTATACGGAATTTGTTCAGAAAGGTGGGGTTCCTAATTCAAGCCTATCTTCTTTGACATATTGTAGCCAGAAATGGCAAAGCCAACTTCTTGATACAGTTTTAACGCTCTTTGATTATGGTACGCTACTCGCAATTTAATTTGATTAATCCCAATTGATGTTAATTTTGATTCAAACGCAGAAATTGCCAATTTCCCATAACCGTTATTGCGACGATTTGAGAAAATGAAGAAGTCATAAATAAACGTGGATTTATCATCGGCGTTAATCGAATGCCACAAATAACCAACTAATTCTGAGTCTGATTCGATGCACAATAATTCATGCTTATCGGTTTCCAAGCCATTAGGAAAACTACGAAGAAGCTCCTGATTGGATAATTCGATCGCTCTATCTATTGAATGGCCATAACTTTTAGCTATTTCACGGCTGTAATCATCAATAAAGTAATCGCAATATGCTGGATATTCACTTGAGGTCATGGGTCTGAGCTTAATCATGTCTAATCCTTTAAAGCGAGATAACGTCATATTAATAGGTGAGCTACGCTGCTACCTAATCTAAATCATTGCACCGTAAACACAAAACCCAACCTTACACTGAAAATGCCAAGCGTTGCGAATCATTCTGAAATTCTTTGCTATGTTGGCGTGAGTTTTGCGAAACATACTATCGAGAAAAAGGACATCCATCTTGGCGTGCTGGTGATACAGCGGCTTTCTCAGGAAAGTAGGTGTCCTAATTTTACGGTTGTCTCCGTGAGTCAGCGGCGGCCTGCCAGAGGGAAAATGTGGGTGGCGGTTATAGCGGGAGAATTGATTGACGCGAACGTCCGATTACGCCTTGCGGCTAATCGAACCTACGGGCTACAGGCGAGATAACATTGGAAAATATGGATTGGTTTCTAACGCCATCAACTCTTGCAATGCGGAATTAATTTTTTTGTCGTTTTCAGGACTTCGACACAAGATATCAGCATTTCCTCCTTCATAGTACCTAAAGATGTAAACAAGAGTTTCAAACCACTTTATCAGATGAAGATTTTCGGGATGCCATCCAATCAAATCAAAATATTCTTTTTGTAAATCTAATGATTCATCACACACCCCATGAAGAGATATCGGATACAAGTAAAGATATCTAATGAATTCATCCAGTAATGCTCCTGCCCATACCAGAAGTTCTTTATCACTTACTGCAGAATCCACTCGTTTATCAACGATGTTTTTTTGGAAATGGTAAACTGCATTTCTGCAGCGCTTTATTGTTAGTACGTAGTCATTATATACTGACAAAAGTTTATTTATTTTGTAATCTGATAGCTTAAGGCTTTCCCATCCTTCAACGACAACATATAAGGATGCCAGCCACTGACTGCTGTATATAAAATACCTAATCCCACTATCGTCACTTTGAATTCGTAAATCAAAATTAAGACGTTCCATTTCAGCGCGGTAAATATATTTACCCCAAGATGCCACTTCAAATATTTTATCGTCCATTAGTACCCTAGTTAATCCTGTAATGTATATAACACCTTGTTAAGAGGGGGGCTCAATACATAGGCCGCTTTAATAATTTAGACTAACGCATAGTAAAAATGTCACGGGTTGCGAATTCGTCTTAGCATCTTTTTATATTCATTTTTCACCACACCAACGATACATTCTTTTACGAAATTCTATTTTGGTTTCAAAGTGCCGAGAGTCATTTACTATAACGGACTTTAGCAGCCAACCAGCATCGATACCTGCTTGATTTACAGGGTTTTCGCTGCTATTTTCCTCGTGCTTAGTATAGAGGCATATTAGTGGGGTTCCTTGCCAGTAAAAGTTGTCACCACCCATTAACGCACTTAATGAGAACCAATCGTCTAGAGTTTTGTTTTTACACCAGCAATAGATAGCACCTTGTAAGAAATTATTGATAGCTTCAATTTGAGACTGACTAATTCCAGTCACTTTACGAAGCTGATGTTCGCCAACTAAACTCATGTTGTTTTCCTTCGCGCACATAATATTTATTGAATTGAAAGTAATAATAATCCGTTAATAGAGTCTTCCATATTCCCTCGAATAACGCTGGTCACCGCTACGAAATATGAATGTTAAATTATGATATTACCAGTCAACTTTCTAGTGGTTTACTCTTTTGGCTCTACTTGTACCACCGAGCAAAAATACTCTTCTAGAGCAGCAATGGAAAGCGCCACCGAGTCTCAACTTCTTGAATAACTCTGGAGTGTGATCGAGGTGACACGCCATATGTTGTTGCTGGCCACGTGTAGGGCTGAGGCGGGTCCAGGGGGCTTGTGGCTAACAGAAATGAGCGTGATGAAATAACCCGGGGCGTCGCAACGCCCCGGGTTATCAGTGGGTAGGGGAGGGGAGGGTCAGGCTGGCTGGTGCAGGGTGATGCAGTGAATGCCACCGCCACCGGCGGCGACCGGATCGATATTGATCTGCACGATTTCGCGGCCGGGGTAGAGCTTGGCCAGCAGCTCGTGGCAGTAGCTGTCGGCGGCCTTGTCGCCAAACTCGGGGGCGATCACCGCGCCATTGATCGGCAGATAGTTGATATAACCGGCGGCAAAGTCGCGGCTGCGGCTAAAGCGGTTGTCCCGCACATCGAGCGGGGGCGGCAGCATATGCAGTTCAAGCTTGTTGCCGTCTGCATCGGTGGCCTGCTTGAGAATAGCCAGATGCTTGCGAGTCACCTCGTAGTCGTGGGATGCCGGGTCATTGTCCAGATTGACCACCACCACCCCAGGGCGCACAAAGCGGGCGTAGAAATCGACGTGGGCATCGGTGATGTCCTTGCCCTTGATGCCCGGCAGCCAGATGATTTTGCGCAGCCCCAGATTGGCTTTCAGCTCCGCCTCCAGTTGCACCTTGCTCACCCCCGGATTGCGGTTGCTGTTGAGCCAGCAGCTCTCGGTCAGGATGGCGGTGCCGTTGCCATCCACCTCGATGCCGCCCCCCTCGCCAGTCAGCTTGCTCTGCAGATAGTGAGCATCCGCCTGCTTGCTGACCAGCTCGGCCACCCCCGCATCCTGTTCGTGCTCCTGCTTGTCGCCCCAGCCGTTAAAGTTGAAATCCACCAGCCCCAGCTCCCCTTCGCCGTTCTGGACGAAGACGCCGCCGGTATCGCGCAGCCAGATATCGTCCAGCTTGGCGACGATAAAGCGGGTGTTCTGCTCGCCACAGAGCTTGCGGGCCAGCGCCTCCTCCTCTTCGCGGCAGAGCACGCTCACCTTGGTGTAAGGGGTCATGGCGTTAACCAGCCGCCCTATGGTGGCCTGCACCTCCTTGTAGTCGCGACCCCAGATATCGGCACTGGCGGCAAAGGCGACCCAGACCTGCGCCTGAGGAGCGGCTTCATCGGGCATATGGAACGACTCGCCGCTGGCGCTGGCAGCATCCTCATCGGCATTGCCGCTGGCCGCGTACACCTTGCCTGGCAGATTGCCGAGCCCGGCCAACACGCCGATGGCCGCCAGCTGTTTCAATACGTTGCGTCGGGATGGCATGAAAAACTCCTTGAATGAGGGCGCTCTTTGCTGTCGCTGAATGCACGGAAGTGACAAGCGCTGTTAATCGAATTGCGTTGAGTAATAGACTATCCGTGGCTGTAGCGGCGAACAAACGATCAATTTTCGGTAAAAGTGATAAGTGGAGCTAATCAATGGTGTTCAAGCAGTGGCCCCCGCTCAACGTGTTGCGGGGCTTTGAGGCGGCGGCGAGACTCGGCAGTTTTCATCAGGCGGCGCAAGAGCTGCACCTGACCCAATCCGCCATCAGCCAGCAGATCCGCTCGCTGGAGGAGCTGCTCGGCCAGCCGCTATTTCACCGGCAGGGGCGCTCGGTCGCGCTGACCGATGCGGGGCAGGATCTGCTGGAGACCACCCAGAGCGTGCTGTTGCAGCTGGCGATGGGGATCCAGCGGCTGGAGCAGTACCGCAAACCGAACCAGCTGGTGCTCAACACCAGCACCGCCATCGCCCGCCACTGGTTGCTGCCACGGCTGGGGGAGTTTCATCGCCTGCATCCCGACATCGATCTCTGGCTGTTCACCAGCGACGAAGAGCCCGACATGGCCGAGCAGACCGTCGATCTCGCCCTGCGCTGGGATCTCGCGCCGCAGGCCGAGTGTCGCCATCAGCACCTGCTGGCGGATCGCTTGTTGCCGGTGGCATCCGCAACCGTGTTGTCACGGCCCGCGGAGGAGCGCACCACCCTGCATGGCGAGCGGGAGCTGGATTGGCATCACTGGACGCTGAGAGGGGGAGAGGATCTGCACCTGCAGACCCGGGGACTCAACTTCTCCGATCCCGGCCTGCTGCTGGAGGCCGCCAGCGCCGGACTCGGTGTGGCGCTGGTGAGCGAACTGCTCTCCCGTCCCGCTCGTCAGCAGGGACAGCTGTTGCCCCTCTCCACCCGTCGGGTCAAGGGGCCGCAGTGGGATCTGCTGGTGCATCAGGAGAGCGAGGGGATGCCGGAGTGCCGCGCCTTCTGCCACTGGCTCGGCCAGCAATTTGCCGATGGCGAACTCGACCGGGAGGAGGACGGGGTTGTTACCCTCTGAGGCAGGTCACTGAATCGGGATAGCCATTCTGGCTAAGTTGTGTGCCAGGTGACGTAGGCTCGATGTCGTCTGAAACATTGGGTGAGATGGGTTCCTGTCAGATGGATTGGCATTGCCCGCTATGCCTCCAATGAGGCCTTCATGATGAGAAGACGCAATTTTCAATAATCTGCCCAGAGATCTTTCGCCACAGATCACATAAATACACAGCCTCTCTGTCACCGGTTCCTGTATCCGCCAAAATAGGTAGAGTCCAATATCATCACGCTGACAATGGAGGTTGGTGTGTATGGCAATTTGTATCTCGAAGCTACTGGAATTGCAGGGGCGTCTCTACGAGGCTGAGCAAGACTATGACCTCCTGTGCAAAATATTTGATGAGTTGAGATCTCTGTTCAATGCATCCGCTGCTAGCGTGGTACTGGCCCCCCGACAAACCCCTGAGGATGCTATCGTCTGGACCAAAAGCTATTCTCGCTCTGATCTGGCCTTTTATTTTGAACGCATGGCCGATGATGTTTTTCTCAACACCTATATGCAGCACATGCTGGTTGGCAAGGCGGCCATCGTTGATCAACTCTTGAACTTTGAGCGCATCGACAATCCAGTGTTCAGGGAAGAGATGGTGCCGCGTTTTCAAGCTCGTTATGCCCTGTGCATTCTGGTTCCTCTGAGTACCCGGGACGAGTTTGCGATCACCCTCCATCGGGATAAGACTCAACCCCCTTTCACTCCGGCTGAGCAACAGATGTTGCAATGGCTCTCCAACGGACTTGGCTGTTGGGCCAGAAGTTATCGTCGACGTCAGAGGTTCAATGAGGAACGTATACTACTGACGGCACTGCTGGAGCGTGATAATCGCCCACGCGCTGTAGTGGATCAATATGGGCATCTACAACTGACCAATCGTGCCATGCAGCAGGCGCTGGGTGAATATCACATCACACAGAACCCTGTTGACCATCAACTGGTCATTCCTTCTCGCTGGCTACCTCTTTGGCGGGAATCGTTGAGCCGTGGAACTGAAGGGCGTCTTGTTCTGTCTCTGTCAGAGTCTCATCAGGTGATCCTCGAATGGACTCCACTGCCAGAGCCCAGCGGATGGTTTGAATTGATGTTGATTGATCCTCGATGGGAGCATGAGCGGCACCTGCAACGTATGGAGCTACTTTATTGTTTGACTAAGAGCGAACAGGATGTACTTACCCTGCTCTCGCGTGGTCTGACCGGAGCAGAGGTCGCTCGCCTTCGAGGGGTCTCTTTGGAGACTGTAAAAAGCCAAATAAAAACACTGTTGCATAAAACCGGCACCAATAATCAAAACGATCTACTTAACTTGCTGTTCAATATATCTCATTAAGCACTGAATCGCCCCCAGTTCCCTAGACACCTCATAGCCTTAAAATGAGGCAACTATTGGAGGTGTTATGACCCGTCAGCGTTATCCAGAAACATTCAAAATCGAAGCCGTTAAACAAATCACCGAGCGCGGACGGCCGGTGGCTGACGTTGCACGAGCCCTTGGGGTCTCCAGCCACAGTCTGTATACCTGGCTCAGGCAGTACGGTAAGCCTGCTGACCAGCAGCTCGAAGAGTCTGCCTTGCAAGCCGAGATCCGCCGCCTGAAAGCCGAACTGCGCCAAGTCACCGAGGAGCGCAATATCCTAAAGGAGGCCGCCGCGTACTTTGCCTGCGAGTCAAGGAAAGGTACGCGTTCATAACCTCCCGACTCGACCGGTACAGTGTCGTTACCCTGTGCCAGACCTTGGGGGTTCACCGAAGTGGCTTCTACGCGTGGTTGAAACAGCCCGTATCGCCACGACAGCGGGAGGACGAACGACTGACCGGATTGGTCAAGCAATCCTGGCTGGAAAGTGGTGCTGTCTACGGTTATCGCAAGATCCATCGCGACCTTCGTGACGGGGGAGAAGCCTGCGGCAAGCACCGAGTGGCCAAATTAATGAAGCGGGAAGGGCTGCGTTCGCAAACGGGCTATCAACGCCGCAAGGGGCATTATGGAGGCAAGAGCCCACTGGTTGCTCCAAACACGCTGGCACGTCAGTTTAAGGTGCCAGCCCCCAACCTCTCCTGGGTGACTGACATTACCTACATCCGTACTCAAGAAGGGTGGCTGTACCTGGCGGTGGTGCTCGACCTGTTCTCTCGCCAGATCGTCGGCTGGGCGATGAAATCACGCATGACGGCAGACTTGGCGGTTGATGCGTTATTGATGGCCGTCTGGCGGCGCAAGCCCAAGCAGCCGGTACTGGTGCATTCGGATCAGGGCTGCCAGTTTACCGGTGGCGAATGGCAGGACTTTCTGAAGACTCACAACCTGAGTTGCAGCATGAGCCGACGTGGCAACTGTCACGACAATGCTGTCGCCGAGAGCTTCTTCCAGTGGCTCAAACGGGAGCGGATCAAGCGCAGGATTTACGCGACAAGAGACGAAGCCCGCAGCGATGTGTTTGATTATATCGAGATGTTTTACAACCCAATCAGGCGTCATGGTTCCAATGATGGGCTGTCGCCGGTAGAGTTTGAAAGGCAGTTTATTTTTCAGCAACAGAGTGTCTAGAAAACCAGGGGCGATTCACCGCTATTTTCTCTCCCCTCACACGCAACCGCTCCCCCGATAGGGGGATGCGGTTTGTTCACCAGGAGCCTATAACCAACACAGTCGTTAAAGCGGCCGATCAAGTATTACAAGGGGTCTGTCGATGTATCTGCCATGGATGACAGCAAGCAATATAAAAAGTCAGGGACTGGGGGACGTATGAAACTTTTTACTAAATCATGGCTGGCAGCAAGCATCATTACCGCACTTGCCGGTTGTGGTGGCGGAGACAGTAGTGGTGATAGTACAACGCCACCAGAGACTAAAACCACGCTTCAGATAAGAGCAATTGATGGTGTGTTACAGGGTGCTCTGGTGTGGGTCGATCTTAATGGAAATAGCCTGCGTGATGCAGCAGAGCCTTTTGCCAAGTCAGATAGCGAGGGGAGAGCACTGTTCACTCTTGAGCCAGGCCAATTGAGCGCCAATGTGTATGTGGAAACCATTCCCGGTGAAACAGTAGATCTGGAACGGGGACCGGTTGACACCGCTTTTACTATGGTTGCTCCTGCAGGCTCAGGCAGCAGTGGTACAGTAAGAATCGTATCGCCTCTGACCACGTTACTGCATCTCGAAACACTGAAATATAACGATCCGGTACAGGCCCGGGAGGTGCTGGCCCAGAGGCTTGGCATTTCCTCGGCCATGCTGGATGCAGACTTTGTCGCATTGGGAGATGGGCGGGCACTGTTTATTGCCAAAGTGATCGCCGATGCTCTGCCAGCCTCGTTGCCAGCAGAGGCAGACAAACAGGATGTCCTGCTTTTGGCGCTTAACAATAAAACCGGTGAAGCTACAGCTATTTACGACAAATTGACGGATGAACAAATCACTGTTCAGGGCAATCCCACCCTGAAGAGTGAAATCGACTACAACACTCATAAGGCAACATTCACCATCGAGTTTTCCACCCGTAAAACTGAGGGCGGTGTCGAGGTAAGCCAGGGGACCAAATATTACTGGGATAAAAATGCCAACGATTATGAGAGATACAATGGTACGCCACTGATCGCTACCACATGGAGCCTGGAGACCACACGTAAAGCTGACGGAACTATCGAGCGCTATGCCAAATGGGAACATGACTTTAACAAGGATGGCGAGCGAAACTTCAAGGGACAATCGCTGAGTGTAGGGAATGACACCAAGTGGGTGGAATATTTTGACGAGGACACCAACTGCAAAGAGCTGAATGAATATCAGTGCAATGATCCCACCCGGATAAATGAAGGGCGAGACCTGCGAGCTGAGTTCGCAGCACAGGATTACAGTACTATCGATTTTGTTCAGATGTGGACGAAAACGGGCAATGCCACAGGCCACGACATCGAGATGATTGAGTACAAAACCGATGCCCCGACTCGTAACTGGTTCAAGCTGGACAATCCGGGACAACCCGGTTTCCGCCGGTTGGAGCATTACGTTAAAGACTCTGATGGTGTACGTACCACATATGAGAATGATTGGAACGCTGATGGCACCATCAATCAGCGAGAGTCACTGCTCAGCCGCCAAAATGGCACGACACGTTATGAGTCTGGCAAAATTGTCTGGGCCAACCCTCTTGATGACTCGTTCGAAGAGTATGCTGATTACAACTTCCACACTGGCACTCGTTTACCTTACTGGTACGAAACTGTAGTCGAACATGTCCCCTTGGGAGATGGGCTGCAACAGTTAACCACCGAAGGGAAGCGCTATTTGCTGGATGAGGAGAAACAGCTGCGCAAGATCGATGATACGCACCCGGATGGCTACCTGTTTCACCAGTACAAAGCAAAACAAAAAGAAGTTTCTGCCGACGAGCATCAGATCCATGTTACCTGGCAGCACATTGCGCTGGATGGATATGACTTCAACCGTGACGATATTGGCCAAGAGTTCAAGGTCATGCGTCGTCACAAAGTTGATGGGGATGCAATGAAAGGGTGGTGGATAGGGCATAACTATGCCGAGTGGGGTAGCCAAGAGGTGCTCGATCTCCCAGGTAAAGTTCTCGCGCTGCTGGCACAAGGTAAGAGTTTTGCACAAATTACTGCTGCTGAGCTGCCCGGATTGGGGGTTTATGACCAAGTTGCGCTGTCTGGTCCTCTGTTTACCACCGCGTTCAAAGGCTACCTGGTGACAAACGACGGCTGGCTTGGTGCCTCTGGCAAACAAAAAATGACAGTGAATGGTCAGCGTGTCGGCACACAGGACCTGTTGTTACAACAGGCGGGGGGCATGACTTCTCTGGTACTCCTGAAAGGAATAGGTTCGGAACCCTGTGCCTGGTGGACCTGCTGGGAGCAACGTATTACTTCGCTTGACAGTGTTGACCCGGTGAGAGGGATCATGACATTTCGCCGCTGGAGTGACACGGATCCACTCACAACACTGTACCTGCGAGAAGTGGATGCTGATGTAGCCATGGCCCCTTGAATTGCCAAGGAGGCGATATAAACGATGTGGCAACGGGGCTCGCGAGGGCCCCGTTATGCATGTGTTACGGACTACATCTCTGGCGCTGTGGTTGCCACCCTCTGAGGCAGGTCACTGAATCGGGGGCACTGACGTGGTTAAATGGTCGGCTCACATCTTGCCGGATATTGCTGTGACCATGCCATCTGACCTTCAGCCGCTGCTCGCTTGGCCCGACTATTTGCAGGCATCCTGGCTGCGCTGCGCCCACCAGACCAGTGCCACCCTCTGGCATCCGCCCCACAGCGCCAAGGGGCAGACCTTGCAGAGCCTGCGCCAGCGCAAGCGGGACCTGCTCACCACCGGCGAGATGGCCCTCGAAGATCTCTACGAATTTATGGAGGGGCGCCCCTGCGCTCTGCTGCTCACCGACGAGAGCGGCTGTGTGCTGGCCCGCACCGGCCACCCCGACACCCTGCGTGAGCTGGCAGAGCTGGGGTTTGGCCCCGGCGCCTTTTTCAGTGAGGGGCGCATCGGCACCAATGCCATCAATCTGGCGGCGCTGGAGGGAGTACCGCTCTGCGTCAGCGGCCCCCAGCACTTCAACCAGACCCTCCACCCGTGGCACAGCTGCGCCAGCCCGGTTTACAACAGCAATGGCCGTCAGGTCGCCATCATCGCTTTGATCTGCAAGGTGGAGGAGGCGAGCGCCGGCGATCTGGCGCTCACCGTCAGCGCGGGGCGCGAGCTGGCCCATCTGCTGCAGATGGAAACCCTGATGCAGGAGTCCCAGCACCACCTGAGTGAGCTTTATGTCCTGCTCGATGGTATGGATGACGGCGTGCTGGCCTGGGATCCGCAGGGTCGGCTGCGCTACCTCAACGCGCTGGCGGCCCACCGGCTGCGGCTCGATCCGGCGCTCTGTCTCGGCCAGCAGCTGGAGCAGCATCTGCTGTTGCCCCAGCGGTTGCAGCTGGCCATCAGGGGGCAGACGCCACTGAGTCATGTGGAGGTGACGCTGGAGCGGCTCGGCGCGCAGGAGGGGGAGTTTATCAATGCGCTGGTGAGCCTCAAGCCGCTGCCGGGGCCGGAGGGGGTCAGCTTTATCGCCCTGCTGCACCCGGTCGATCGGCTGCGGGCCATTCACCAGCTGCGCCAGACGGTGCCCGAGCTGTCGGCGCTGGTGGGCGAATCGAGCGCCATGCGCAAGCTGCTGCGCTATGCCCGGCAGGCGGCCCAGAGTCAGGGGCCGATCCTGCTGCGCGGCGAGGAGGAGGTGGGCAAGGCCCAGCTGGCGGAGGCGATCCACTTTGGCAGCGAGCGGGCCGCCGGGCCGCTCATTACCCTCAACTGCAAGGCGCTGCCAAGCGAGCGGATGGCGCTGGAGCTGATGGGCTCCGACGAGGCGGGGCAGGAGCGGGCGGGCAAGTTCGAGCTGGCCCACGGTGGCACGCTAGTGCTGGAGCAGGTGGAGTGTCTCTCTGCCCCCATGCAGGCGGCGCTGCTGCAACTGCTCAAGACCGGTCGCATCCAGCGCTTCGATTCGGCCCGTATCCTGCCGCTCAAGGTGCGGATCATCGCCACCAGCAGCGCCCCGCTGGAGCAACTGGTGCAGGAGGGGCTGTTTGGCCGCCAGCTGCTCTATGCGCTGCAGGCGTGCGAGCTCTGGCTGCCGGGGCTGCGGGAGCGCGCAGCGGATCTGCCGGGCCTTATCAGCCAGCAGCTGGCGGCGCAGGGGCGCGAGCCGGTGCGCCAGTTCAGTCCGGCGGCCCTCGACTGTCTGCTCGCCTATCCCTGGCCCGGTAATCTGGGGGAGCTGCGCAGCGCCGTCGAGCATGCCCTGCTTCATGCCGGTCAGGGGCAGATCCCGCCTGAGGCGCTGCCTGCCGCCATTCGTCACGGCTATCAGCAGGTGGCGGACGAGGTGGTGGGGCAACCGCTGCTCACGCTTGCAGAGCTGGAGCGGCAGGCCATTTTGCGCTGCGCCCACGCCTGCAAGGGGCAGGTGAGCCAGATGGCCCAGCATCTTGGCATCAGTCGCACCACCCTCTGGCGGCGGCTCAAACTGCTCGAGATCGATCCCGCCGACTATCACGGCTGACGGTTATTGAGGCCGTCGCCAAGCAGCCCGTAGAAAATGAAACGTCCCCGCAGTTGCGGGGCCGTGTTATATGGCAAGGTCAGCGGTGGCGCGGTTACAGCCCCAGCTGGTGGGCGGTGACGATGGCCGCCAGCACATCCTCGGCGGTGACCTTGAACGGCATGTTGTGGATGGTCTCCCCTTCGGCGGTGGAGGCTTTGGCCACCTCCATCAGGCGCGCCATATCCAGCTCCTTGACCCCCATCATATGCAGGTTGGTCGGCAGACCGATCGAGCGGCAGAAACCCAGCACTGTCTCGATCTCCGCCATCGGCGCGTTCTCCAGCACCAGTTGCACCAGGGTACCGAACGCCACTTTCTCACCGTGGTAGAGGTGGTGACACTCGGCGAGCTGGGTCAGGCCGTTGTGGATGGCGTGGGCGGCGGCCAGTCCGCTGCTCTCGAAGCCGATACCGCTCAGATAAGTGTTGGCCTCGATGATGTTCTCCACTGCCTTGGTGCAGAGCCCCTGTTCCACCGCCAGCTTGGCCTTGTAGCCATCGGCCAGCAGGGTCTTGTAGCAGAGCTCGGCGATGGCCTGCGCCGCCAGCGTGGAAGCGCCACCGGCCATGGTCTGGCAACCGGAAACCTTGTTGGCCCGCGCCTCGAAGTAGGTGGAGAGTGCATCCCCCATGCCGGAGACCAGCAGCCGCACCGGAGCGCGGGAGATCACGCCGGTATCCATGATGACCATGTTGGGGTTGGTCGGGATCATCAGGTATTCGCTGAACTGCCCTTCCGGGGTGTAGATGACCGCCAGCGCGCTGGTCGGCGCATCGGTGGAGGCGATGGTGGGGACGATGACCACAGGCACCTTCTGGTAGAAGGCGACCGACTTGGCGGTATCCAGCGTCTTGCCGCCGCCGATGCCGATAATGACGTCAAACGGGGTCTGCTTGCAGTGCGCCAGCAGGCGGTCGATCTCGGGGCGGGAGCACTCGCCATTGAAGCAGTCGAACTCGGGTTTGATGCCCGCGCCGTGGAAGCTGGTGGCCACGGTATCGCCCACCAGCTTGGTGACGAAGGCGTCGGCCAGGATCAGTGGCTTGCTGCCGAGCGCCTTGACGTAGTTGCCGATATTGGCGAGGGCCCCGTTGCCTTGTACGTATTTGCTGGGGCTGATGATAATGCGGTCCATATTTTATCCCTCTCTTTATGAATTAAGACTTCTCTTAAAACTTACAGGGGCGAAGGGGCGGCTGTGCCGGGGACGCCTTCGTCTTCTTTTTACTTGCACGAAAGTGGTGCTGCACAGGCTCAGCGAGCGAGTGCAGCGCCTTGAAACAGTGGCGTGCGGCGTCAGTCGCCGAAACGCTCGGCGGCCAGCTGCTGGAAGCAGGTCAGTGCGGCGTTAGCGTCCTCTCCGCGCGCCAGCAGGGTGAGCATGTCGCCCTGACGCACGTTGAGCATGGCGAGCCGGGTCAGGCTGCGGGGGTTGGCCTCTTTGTCCCCCTTTTGCAGCTTGAGTTCAGCGGCAAAGGGTTTGAGGGCGGCCACCAGTCGGGCGGCGGGGCGCACATGCAGGCCGTGGGGGTTATCCACCACTACCTCGCAGCGCAGCCAGCCGTCGTCGGCAACGGGGGCTGTCTCCGTGGCGGCCTGCGCCGCACTTGCAGGCAGCATCGCCTGTTTCGGGCCAAGGGCGCCGAGCGCCTCGGCGGCCACCTCATCCAGCGTCAGGCCGGAACCGGCCGCCACCACGGCGGCCAGGGTGCCCTCGACCAAGGGGGCCGGGCAGAGCCGTACCCGGGCGCTTAACTCGGGGGGCAACAGTTCGAGGGCGGTTTCGGCGCTGAGCAGGGCGCTGCCCAAGTCCATCAGTACCAGCACGCCGCTGCCGTCATCCGCTTCTTCAATCGCACTCATCACGGCGATGGCATCGGTGCCGATGGGGTGGTCGGGGTCATCGACCCCAGCCGCCAGCAACAGTTTCGCCGGGCTGCCGAGCTGGTCGGCCAGCGCTTTCAATCCGGCCGCCAGCATGGCGCTGTGAGAGACAACTACGATTCCGATCATGTCACAACCTCGCTCTGTCACGCAGGGCGGTCAGCAGCAGCAGGGTCGAGGTGGCCCCGGCATCCTGATGGCCGATGCTGCGCTCGCCAAGATAGCTGGCGCGCCCCTTGCGGGCCTGCATCTGGATGGTGGCCTCGGTACCGGCAGCGGCGGCGGCTACTGCCTTGTCCAGCGCCTCGTTGAGCGGCAGCTCTTGCTGTTGGGCTTGTTGCAGGGCCGCCAGTGCTGGCCACCAGGCATCGCACATGGTCTTGTCACCCGGCTCGGCGCGGCCGCGGGAGACGATCCCTTCGACCCCGTCGCTCAGCATTTTGCACAACTGGCTGAGGCTCAGGCTCTGGCAGGCATCGGTGCTGGCCGCCGCCCGGATAAAGAAGGTGCCGTAGAGCGGGCCGCTGGCACCGCCGACCGAGGAGAGCAAGGTCATACCGGTGGTTTTCAGCACCTGACCGATATCCTTGTCCGCCACCGCGGGCAGCTTCTCGGCCACTTTAGAAAAGCCGCGCTGCATGTTGAGGCCGTGGTCGCCGTCGCCGATGTCGGTATCCAGTGCGGTGAGGTAGTCACGCTGCTCGGTAAAGATGTGTTCGCAGTCGAGCAGCCAGTTGACGATGTGATGCTTGCTTAACATGGGTTCTCCTTAGCAGCCGCGACGCAGGGCGGGGGTGTGAACGGGGGCATCCCACAGGGTCATCAGTTCATCATCCACCTTGAGCAGGGTGATGGAGATGCCGGTCATGTCGAGGGAGGTGCAGTAGGGGCCAATCAGGTTGCGCACCAGATGGATGCCCGCCTCTTCGCACAGGGTGGCGAGGCGACCATAGACGCCATAGAGCTCGGAGATGGGGGTGCCGCCGAGACTGTTGACCAGTGCGATGACCCGATCGCCCTTGTTGAGCGGTTCGATAAAGGTGTGCTCTTCCTGCCAGCTGCCGGAGGCTCTGTCCCAGTGACGCAGGGTACGGCCATAGGGAGTGTTGTCCGCCAGCTCGCTGAACATGTCGTCCACCAGGGTATTGAGGTCGGTGAAGGGGCGGCGCTCGATGCCCGGCTCGCCGTGAATGCCCACGCCGAACTCCATCTCGTTGTCTGCCAGGGTGAAGGAGGGCTTGCCAGCAGCAGGCACGGTACAGGCGTGGGTGGCAACGCCGATGGTGCGGCTCTGGTTGTTGATGCGACGGGCCAGTGCCTCGCAGCGGGTCAGGTCATAGCCCGCTTCGGCAGCGGCCCCCACCAGTTTTTCGCACAGCACGGTCGTGGCAACGCCACGGCGACCGGCGGTGTAGAGGCTGTCTTTGACCGCCACGTCGTCATCGATCAGCGAGAAGCCGACCTTGACGCCGTCACCGTGCAGCAGCTCGACCGCGGTTTCGAAGTTGAGCACATCGCCGGTGTAGTTCTTCACCAGAAACAGCACGCCCGCGCCGCCATCAACGGCCTGACCGCATTCGTACATCTGATCCGGTGTCGGGGAGGTAAAAATCTCGCCGGGGCAGGCGCCATCCAGCATCCCCTTGCCCACCAGACCGCCGTGCATCGGCTCGTGGCCGCTGCCACCGCCGGAGACCAGCGCCACCTTGCCCATCACGGGGGAGTCGGCGCGGGTGATGTAGTGGGGTTCGATACGTACCTTGAGCTCGGGGTGGGCGGCTGCCATCCCCATCAGTTGTTCACGGACCACAGCATCGACGGCATTGATCAGTTTCTTCATGGCTCACTCCTTGGCTTGCCACCGCACGGGTGGGCAAATGGTTGATGGAGCCAGTCTAACGACAGAAAAAAGGATAAAAATGACGGGTGATTTGGTTCGGATTTGAAACAGCTGAAGGGAGGTTGGTGTTTCAATTTGAAACAACGCGGGGCAAACGGGCGGGAAACTGTTAGCGGCCTCACAGCCATGAAAAAGGGCCCCGTAGAGCCCTTCGCTATAACCGGATAAGCGGGCGGGTTAGATGGCCCAGCCACCGGCATAGAAGATCACCAGCGCCAGGGCGATGATGACGGTGCCGATGTTCAGCTTCTTCCACTCGGCAGCGAAGATGCGGCCAACGACCAGTGCCACGAAGCCCAGCATGATTCCGGTTACGATGTTGCAGGTCAGCACGATGAAGACGGCGCACAGCATGCCGGCGAGGGCATCGACCGAATCGCTGAAGTCCAGCTTGGTGACGTTGCCCAGCATCAGCAGACCGACATACATCAGGGCCGGTGCGGTGGCGTAAGCCGGTACCAGATAGCTCAGCGGGGAGAGGAAGATCATCAGCAGGAACAGCACGCCGACCAGCGCAGCGGTCAGGCCGGTCTTGCCGCCAGCCGCGGTGCCTGCGGCAGATTCAATGTAGACGGCCGCCGGAGCACCACCCACCACGCCAGCGACCATGCTGCTGACGGAGTCGGCAGTCAGGGCCTTGCCGCCGCTGATGATATGGCCACGTTCGTTGATAAGGCCCGCCTGACCGGCCACGGCACGGATGGTGCCGGTGGCGTCAAACACAGCGGTCATCACCAGCGCCAGCACGGTCGGAATCACTACCGGATTGAGGGCGCCCAGCAGATCCATGCTGCCTACCAGCGAACCTTTCTCGCCAGTCAGGCTCGGCATGGCGAAGAAGCCCTTCCAGGTCACTTTCGGGTCGAAGATAAGGCCGAGGATGGAGATGGCAATGATCACCATCAGGATACCGCCCGGCACCTTGCGACGCTCCAGACCGAAGATGGCGGCCAGACCCAGCACTGTCATGATGACCGGGAAGGAGGTCACTTCACCCAGCTGAACCGGCAAACCGGCCCCTTCGTTCTTGATCACCATGCCGACGCCGTTGGTGGCGATCAGCAGCAGGAACAGACCGATACCTATGCCGGTACCGTGGGCGATGCCGGAGGGGAGGTTATCCAGGATCCACTGGCGCACGCCGGTGACGCTGATCAGGGTAAACAGCACACCCATCAGGAAGATGGCGCCCAGCGCGACCGGAATGCTCAGTCCCTGACCCAGTACCAGACTGAACGCGGTAAAGGCGGTGAGGGAGATGGCGCAACCGATGGCCATCGGCAGCTTGGCCCACAGGCCCATCAGCAGGGAGCCGAAGGCGGCGATCAAACAGGTTGCCACGAAAACGGGGCCCTGCTCAAAACCGGCGGCACCCAGCATGTTCGGCACCACTATGATGCTGTAGACCATGGCCAGGAAGGTGGTCAAACCGGCCAACAGCTCCTGGCGCACACTACTGCCGCGCGCAGAAATGGAAAAATAAGAGTCCAAAAAGCCGCCCTGTACTCGATTGGCGGCCATATCTTGCTTTGCCATAACTTATCCTGAAAGTGTGAAGGAAATCGTTTGCTTTTGTGGCGCGCAAAATAGCAAGAATTCGCGGCAAATACAGCGGATAACCTGACTTTTTCGTCACTATTTTACATTTTGAGCTCACTTGGAGCTCTTTATCAGACTCAAGTGGTGAGAGTGTGTAAGGAAGGGATCAAATGGTCGGGCGGCGGGAGAAACTGTGAGGAAAAAAACGGGGAACAACAAAAAACCCGCCTAGGCGGGTTTTTTTAATTCTTGCAGAGCTGTCAGCGATTGGCGTGAGCCATCAGCGGCATGCTCAGGCTTGAATTACAGACCAACTACGTTGGCAGCAGCCGGGCCTTTCTGGCCTTGCTCGATGGTGAACTCAACGCGCTGACCTTCGTCCAGGGTTTTGAAGCTGGTGGACTGGATAGCGGAGAAGTGTACGAACACGTCTTTGCTGCCGTCAGCCGGGGAGATGAAACCAAAACCTTTCTCAGCGTTGAAGAACTTAACGGTACCAGTCATTTTGTTAGACATAATAATTTCCTTAAATAGTGTTGAATGCCACCTAGATGGCAATTTTTGATTTTTCGTCAGCAATACGTATGGGGAGCACTAAAGAAGGAGAATTATTTGATAAGAATTATCCGAGGATAACGCTTATGCTAATCACTGCTTTACTAAAATGACTGCCTAACATAATCAGGTCTGAACTGCCGAACCATCGAGAAAGATTAAAACACGCTCTCATTTTTAAAGCAAACTTTATCTCGATATTAATGTTTTGTAACAGCCGAAAATCTCATCTTTTATAGTAAATGTGATGTATTTCAACTGCATAGCGAAATCAGCAAGGATTCGCCTTACCCTGTAGAAAGCCGGGTTTGGCTTTTTTGTCCTGACTATGTAGCCAGTTCTGGCAAAAAAAAATATGAAAAAAACGAAAGGGTGGCGATGGCTGGGGCGTCAGTTGGCTTGGGTGTCGAGCCCGTCATGCCAAGCAACCATTTGACGCCGGGATGAACGCCAGAGCAGTGAACCAGTTAACAAGACCACATCGGATTCATCGTGCGCAGGCCAGAAATGCAAACGCCCGCTGGCATCTAGTGCGAGCGGGCGTTTTGGAAGCTGGGGGTCAGCGCTTGCTGCGAAACTTGTTGCTGACCGAGTCGATCCAGCTGAAGGTTTCTGGCAGTACCTGATTTTTGGCGCGTTCTTTGGCTTTCTCGCGGGCCAGCTTGGAGGCTACCTTGGCCGCTTCGGCGCGGTCGGCCACAATCTTCAGGCGACCCTCTTCGCGGATCTTGTTCCGCTCTCCGTTGGTCAGCTGGTGGTCTGCATTGGCTTGTGCCTTTTGCAATAACAAGGCTATCTCGGCTTTTTCAACCTCGGTCAGATCTTTCATTTCCAGCTTTTTCACGGCGCGCTCCTGCGGCAGGGGGGTTAGATACCCTAACACAGTTGTGCCGATCACTTCTTATGCAATCGGCATTTAGGCCGCAAAAATGCGGGTTTGTGCCAGATCTCCGTTATTTCGCTGCCACTTTCCCGCCTGTTTGCCACATTTCAGTTTATGGCGAGGGGGGATGGCACTCCTTGCTCCTCCGGCTCGACGTGGATCAGCACAATGGCGTGGGGCAGTTGTTGCATGATGGCGTGTTCGATGCGATCACAGATGTCGTGGGCTTCGCCGATGCTCATTTGCGGGTGCAAGGTGAGGTGAAAGTCGATATGGCGGCGGCGACCGGCACGACGACTGCGAAGATCGTGAAAACCGCTGGCGGCGGGGCAGCATTCGGTGATGATGCGGCTGGTCATTGCCAGCTCTTCCGGGCTCATGCTCTGATCGATCAGCGGCTGGAAGGCCTCGTTGAGCATGCTGATCGCCTCTCTGACAATAAAGATGGCGACCGCAATGGCGACCAGCGGGTCGAGGATGGCGAGGGAGTGGCCGAACAGACCGGCCAGCCAGATGCCGCCAAGACCGGCGGCCACCCCGGCGGAGGTGAGCACGTCAGCCTTGAGATGGAGTGCATCGGCAGCCAGCGCGACCGACTCCTCCTCTCTGGCGACTTTATATAGGTAAGCCGATACCCCGCTGTTGACCAGCGCCGAGATCACCATCACCAGTACGCCCCAGCCAATGCTATCGATGGGGCTGGGTGAGATCAGCTTGTCGACGGCTTCGAAGATGATCCAGCCTGCGGCCAGCAAGATAAGCAGTGCTTCGATGACGCCGGAGACATTTTCAATCTTGTCGTGGCCATAGGGGTGACGCTCATCGGGCGGGAGATCGGATTTTTTTACTGCGAACAGGGCGATCAGGGCGGCGACCAGATCCATCGCGGAGTGGATGGCCTCCGAGATGATACTGACCGAGCCACTGGCGAAACCGGCTACGACCTTCATGATAATCAGACTGATATTGGAGCAGACCGACACCATGGCGGCTCTGGTTTTTCTGTTCATGTCACAGCTTCCTGAATAAAAACGGATATTTCGGTGCGGCGCGCATTATATCTGGCTGACCGGAAATAACCTATTCGGTGTTGTAACCTGATGTTTCTGGTGATATTGCGAATGCTTATGAAAATGGTGGCGGCTTGAGTGGAAATAACTAATGAGTGGAGTTTATATTTATCCGTAAAAATATCTCGAAAGTGATGCATTAATATAAGCATGACAACATTTAATAATGCGAATTACTCTTTTTTGGTCTTTCCTGTCGAGGTTGTGTGGCGTCAGTGTTCCGGGGGCTGAGCACTGCATTTTTTGGGCGAGAATGAGGCTGGATCCGGATGCCGCTGGAGGGTATGCTGAGTCTGGTGATGGTCTTGCACCATCCCACCAAGCGTACTGAAGTTGATGATTCGGATGGCATGCTGGCTCCCATGAGGAACCAACTGTCTGGGTAACATTTTTGGAGTTTGATGATGAGTAACAAAGAACATCACAACGGCAAAGATGCCAAGAAAAAACCGCAGATGTCACTGAAAGAGAAACGCGAAGCCAAACGTCAGAAAGCAGATCTGAAAAACGGCAGCGCAATGAAGTAACGCTCCTTTACTGCTGTTCCTTCGGAGCCAGTACAAAGCCAGCCTGTAATGGGCTGGCTTTTATGTTTCCGGGTTCGGGGCTGTCGTCTTGAACTGATGAATGTCTAGGGCTTGGCGCCGTACACCTCGAAAATTCGCTGATAACTGCCATCCTTTTTCATGGCCTCAAGACGAGCGTTGAACAACTTGAGGGCATCAGCCGAGCGAAAGGCGAAGTGATAGACAGTGGGTGGGAAGAGGTCCGCTTGCCTGACCTGGCTGCGTTCGTAGCGCTCGCCAGCCTGCGCCGTGGCGATCAGCTGGTCCAGATAGTAGTAGAACACCCGCTCCTCCAGTACCACCGCATCGACTCTGCCGCGCATCAGCTGGTGCACCTGTCCCTGCTGCTTGGCCACCTCCTCATAGTGGGGATTCTGGTTGGCCATGGTGGCGAACTCACCCCCCAGAATGATCCTTGCCCGTTGAAAGGCGGTGACTCGTTTTGAATGCAGATCGTCCAGGGTACTGATATGGGTCGTGCGCAGGCTGAAGATCCGGTTATGGAAGGTAATGACGGGGCGGGTCAGAAAGAGGGTATCAACCATGCCGGGTCTGACGTTGATAATGGCATCCAGTTTGCCTGACTCGAACAGGCGGAAGGTGCGCTCCAGCGGCAGATATTCAAAGCTGGGATCATAGCCGCTGCCAGCGAACGCCTCTTTCAACAGATCCAGCTCGATGCCGCGGTTATCGCCTTCGATGACATAAGGTGGGATGGCAAAGCTGACCCCTACCTTGAGCGGTTGTGCCAGCAGTTGTCCGGGGAGAAAAATCGCCAGCAGTAGCAGCATCTGGGCAATCGGTTTCATCGCACCTTTCATCAAGTGCTCCTGTGGCGCCGGTCCATGGCTGAATATGGGCCGTCACTAATAGAATACTCTTCCCTGTTGGTAGAGGTGCTCGGCTTGAATTAAAAAGACCCTGATTTATCAGGGTCTTTTTAATATGTCTGTTCTTAGAATGGGATATCGTCGTCGAAATCCATCGGCGGCTCGTTATATACCGGCGGCGCAGATTGTGGCTGCTGGGCCGGACGGCCATAACCGCCTTGCGGCGGCATGTTTTGCTGCGGGGCTGGCGCCGGGCGCTGCTGATTCATCGGCTGCTGGGCAGGCATGCTCTGCTGCGGCTGACCCCAGTTACCCTGGGATTGGCCACCCATGTTCTGGCCCATGCCCTGACCGCCTTGCGGACGGCCACCCAGCATCTGCATCACGCCAGTGAAGCTGTCGACCAGCACTTCAGTGGTGTAGCGCTCCTGACCGCTTTGATCTTGCCATTTGCGGGTCTGCAGTTTGCCTTCGACATAGACCTGGGAGCCCTTCTTCAGGTACTCGCCAGCCACTTCGGCCAGTTTGCCCATGAAGACAACGCGATGCCATTCGGTACGCTCTTTCTGCTCACCGGTCTGCTTGTCGCGCCAGGTTTCAGAGGTAGCCAGAGTAATGTTGGTCACAGCACCGCCACTCGGCATGTAGCGTACTTCCGGGTCTTGCCCGAGGTTACCGATCAGAATGACTTTATTGATGCCTCGACTGGCCATAATCTCTCTTCCACCTTATTTACCGGCCAGGTCGAAACCTGGTCCAACACGACTAGATACCTGATTAGTTGCTGTGTGCGGGGCGCAATGTCCCGCAGACGCATGTGACGGCCATAGTAACAGTTGCGAAGCGGATTGGCAGCATCCTTAACCGGCTTGATGTGCCAAAGGTAACGGTTGGCTCCTGCCGTGGTGATGGTCGGGTTGTCTGTGTTGCCGGCGTGTCTGGCATCACATTTCTGCCATATATTCCTGTTATGCTGGCCGATTGGTAAATGGGTGCCGCTTTTTAAATCCAAAAAAAACATATGGTTATGATTTTTTTGAGATCCATTCTCATACTTTTTTAATATTGTGCTCCCATACCTCCTTGGTAGACTCAGTCGGCCAGATTAGGTGGTTTACAGGTTCAAGGAAGAGCACACAATGAAAGCCGCATGCCCGATCGCACTGGTCACTGAAAATAATGTGCAGGCCAGCACATTTGCTGCATACCTCATCTCTCATTTGAGCCGTCCCGTCCAGCTAATCCACGAGATTAACCAGCTAGATAACCAGTGTGACGGCACGCTGTTTCTCATCGATCTCGACTATATCCGCTCCGGCCAGTCACTGGGCTGGAACCGGGCGATCTCCGAGCGTTTTGGCATGGCGACGACCGTGCTGCTCAATGCTCCCACTGCGACGGATCGCGACCTGTTGCTGATGTGGCCGCAGATCTGCGGTCTTTTTTTCCGTCAGGATCCGCTCGACCGGCTGGTTGCCGGGTTGCAGAAAATCCTGCTGGGCGAGTACTGGATGCCGCGCCACCTGTTGTGCGAGCTGGTCGAATACTATCGTCAGGGCAACAGCTACCTGCTGCGCAACGACACCCTGCTGACAGCCAGAGAGCAGGAGATCATCCGTTATCTGATGACGGGCGCCTCCAATGTCGAGATCGCTGACAGCCTGTTTGTCAGCGAGCATACCGTTAAATCCCACCTCTACAACGTCTTTAAAAAGCTGAATGTGAAGAACCGGATCCAGGCGGTGAGCTGGGCCAAAGAGTATCTCGATGTATCGGATTCCCACTGATGAAAGCGCTCTCTCTGGTGTGTTGCCTCGTGCTGTTCTGGGGCTGCACGACTGTTGTGGCGGCCGAGGCCGATGCACCGCTGGAGTCGGTGCAGCCGGAGCAGGAGAGTGACCGGCTGGATGTGGATGGTCTGGTACTGGATCGCACCTTTACCCGCTTCGGTCAGGGCTTTTATAACGAATTTACCCGGTTACGCAGTGATGAAGACCCGGATGCCAGAGAAAATCTGACGATTCATGAGCGCCCGACTGCCCGGTGGGGCAGCCTGATCTGGATCACCCATAACCGCAAGGTGATTTTTAAAACGGCGCTCTCTCCCGGCCGCAATCAGCAGGAGCAGAGCGCCAAACTGGCTTGGTCACAGGTCAGGCAGACCCTCGAACAGCAGAAGATCGCGACCCTGTTCATGGATACCTTCGATTTGGAACATGATGAACTATAAGGATATTTTTCATGCGCGCCCGGTTATGGCTAGTTGCAGCTCTGATAGCGCCAGCGCTCCATGCGTCGGAGCTTGTCTATCGCCCCGTCAACCCCAGCTTTGGGGGTAACCCTCTCAACAGCAGTCATCTGCTTGGCACCGCCAATGCGCAGAATGATTACAAGGATCCCGCCAGCGGTAGTGGTAGCAGCGGCACCTCGGCGCTGGATCGCCTGACCTCCAACCTGCAATCCCGCTTGATAAGCCAGCTGCTGGCCGATATCGGCAAGGATGGCAGCCAGAGCGGCAGTCTGGTGACCGATGATTTTGCCATCAATGTGGTGGATGAAGATGGCACCCTGGTGGTCTCGATCACCGACCGGGTGACTAACCAGACCACCATGATCGAAGTGAATGGCCTGATTGCCGACTGAGGGCGCGATGAAACGACAACTGTTATTAATAGTGGCGCAGCTTATGCTGGCCGGTTGTACGACCCATATCGGTTCTCCCGTTGCCGATGAGAAGGCGACCCTGATGCCGCGCTCCATCTCCTACAAGGAGCTGATCAGCCTGCCCAAGCCAAAAGGGAAAATTGTCGCAGCCGTCTATGATTTTCGCGATCAGACCGGTCAGTACCTGCCAGCACCGGCGTCCAACTTCTCCACTGCGGTCACCCAGGGCGGGGTGGCCATGCTGAGCACGGCCTTGTGGGATTCCCAATGGTTTGTACCGCTGGAGCGAGAGGGGCTGCAGAACCTGCTGACCGAGCGCAAGATTGTGCGGGCGGCCCAGAATAAACCCAATGTTCCCGGCAACAACGCCAATCAACTGCCCTCGCTGGTTGCCGCCAACATCTTGATCGAGGGGGGGATCGTCGCCTATGACAGCAATGTGCGAACCGGCGGGGCGGGGGCCAAGTATTTCGGCATCGGTGCCAGCGGGGAGTATCGGGTCGATCAGGTGACGGTCAATCTGCGTGCCGTTGATATCCGTTCCGGTAGGATCCTGAATAGTGTGACTACCTCCAAGACCGTACTGTCGCAACAGGTGCAGGCCGGGGTATTCCGCTTCGTCGAGTACAAGCGCCTGTTGGAGGCCGAGGCCGGTTTCAGCACCAATGAACCGGTACAGATGTGTGTTATGTCGGCTATCGAGTCCGGGGTGATCCGGCTGATTGCCAATGGCGTGCGGGACAATCTGTGGCAACTGGCCGACCAGCGGGATATCGATAACCCGATCCTGCAGGAGTACCTGCAAGATAACGCCCCGCTGCTTTGAGTTTTCCTGCTCTCGCAATGCCCTCCCTGGTGGAGGGCATTTTTTTGGTTTCCATCGAGTACGACTTAAGACTTTCTGCTCAGCTCCCGGGCGGCGCTTTTCATCCTCGAATCAGCGGAGTGCCTGATAGGCCACCTCTTGTCTGGCAGAGATACTGTGGGCGTTTTCCAACAAGGCGATGGCGCGATGAAACACCTGTTGAGTGCTCTCTTTTGTCTGCTGATGTCGGGCGCCCCGCAACTCGCCGCAGAGCCTGCCGTCTTCGATGAGCTGGCGATGGCAAGCGAGCTGGATTCCGGTCTGCAGAACGATGGGAATCAGGCGCAGTTGTGGCAACTCGGTAGCGAGCAGCAACTGCACCTCACCCAGCAAGGGGATCTGAATCAGGCGCGCCTGCTGCAACAGGGTTGGGCCAACGAGTTGGCGCTCTCCCAGGTGGGAGATGAGAACTGGGTCAATGGCGCGCAACTGGGTGAGGGCAATAGCGCCGAGCTCTATCAGGCGGGCATCAATAACCGGATTTGGCTGCTGCAACAAGGCAGCAGCAATGAAGCCTGGATCAGTCAGCAAGGGGCAGACAATCAGGCCCGGGCGATCCAGCTGGGTGATGGTAATCAGGCCAGCATCGAGCAAAACGGGTATGGATTGGCGGCAACCGTTATTCAGACGGGTGCCAATCAGCAAGTGAATGTCGTTCAAACCAACTGAGCCTAGGCTCAACCATTAGCACGAGAGGGAAATCATGTTTAAACGTACCATTATTGCCTCGGCAGTTCTTCTGGCGACCAGCACCGCTTGGGCGGCATCTACTGGCAATCAGGCCGAGGTGACTCAGGCTCAATTCTCCAGCGGCAACCTGGCTTACATCCAGCAGGTCGAGGAGAGCACGGCAAACAAGGCGGCGATTTATCAGCAGGGTAGCGATAACCTCGCCTCGACCGAGCAGCGCAATACCGGGGCCTCCAGTGCTGACATCAAGCAAGCCGGTCACCTGAACGAGGGGTCGGTATTGCAGCAGGGGGTGACCAATAAATCGACCGCGACCATTGATACCAACGGACAGCTGAACAACGCTTCGATTACCCAGCAGTACTACAACGGTGAGGCCACGGCCCGGGTGAGCCAGCTTGGTGATGGTAACGATGCCCGTATCAAGCAGGATGATGGTGACCGTGCCAATTCAGTGATTGAGCAGCAATCGAACGATAACAGCGCGCAGATCAATAACTACTGGTCTGATTATGCCAATGCGACCATTACCCAGTCAGGAGACGGTGGGCATATTGCGGATGTCGATCAACACGAATCGGATGGTGCCGTGGCCAGCGTGGCTCAAGAGGGGGGTAATAACACTGCCTTCGTCGCACAGCGCACAAACAACTTCGGTTACAGCGCAAACGAGGGCACTTCCGCGGTCGTCAAGCAAAGTGGCAGTGACAACACAGCCGATGTCACCCAGTTGGGGCTGGCCAACGTTGCAACGGTGGAGCAAAGCGGCACCGCTGGTAGCGTGACTTCCCTGCAGTCTGGTGCTACCGCCGGACAAGGAAACAACCTGCTGGCCAAGCAGGCTGGTTCCGGTGAAACCGCCTCACTGGCCCAGACCGGGAGTCGTAACCAGATCGATTCTGAGCAGAGAGGTTCAGAGGATCTGTTGACCATCACCCAGAATGGTAACGACAACATCGCCAAGGCCAAACAGAGCGGCACTGGTGAAACGGCGGTCGTGACCCAACTGGGTAATGGCAACCAGACCGACACCAACCAACAAGGCGTTGGCAACACTGCGCAGGTCACTCAGAATGGCAACAATAACCAGGCGGTGGTTGATCAGCTAGCCAGCAGCGTGGATGGGTCTGTCACTATCGATCAGCTGGGTAGCGACAACTATGCCAATGCAGTGCAACAAGCAGGCAGTGGCAATACCATCGATATTGACCAGAACGGGACTGGCAACCAGGTTGCCTCTGCCCGTGATGGTGAAGGCAAGGGCGCCTGGACCTGGGGCTCGAACAACGAGTTGACCGTGGCTCAGAAAGGCGCTGACAACTGGGCCTATGCCGATGCGTCTCACTCTGACTCCGTGGTGTCAGTGACTCAGGATGGGAAACTGAACAATGCCAAGGTTGAGTCTTATCTGGGTAGCGAAAACACGCTCACCGTGAGCCAGATCGGTGAAAAACACGTGGCCAATGTTTACGTCAATGGCGGCATCGGCGGTGGCAATAACGAGGTAGATGTTGCGCAAACTGACAGCCTCAACACTGCCAATGTGACTGTCTATGGCAGCAACAACGGTGCCTATGTCTATCAGGGTTCTGGTAGCAACTGATGAGTATCTGTGGATTCAGGGGCCTGCGGGCCCCTCTTTTATTGGTACTGCTCTGCGGGCTGATGCTGGTTCATCGCGTTGCATCACCAGCAAGCGCAATGGAAACCGGGATGGAACCAGACTCGTCGATCCGCTTGTCTCTCAATATGGTGCGGAACGAGCAAGGGTTATCACTTGCACCGACGCTGCTCAGCAAGCGCGACATGACGGTGAGCTTCAGGTGGCTGGTGCATAGCGAGGGGGCGGCCGGGAACACGACTCAGCGCCAGAGCCGCAAGCTGTCGCTGCTGGCTGGGGAGGGCATGGCGGCTGGCAAGATTGGGTTGGGTTTGCGCTGCCCCTATCGGGTCGAGGTCACTGCCCAGATATGGCAAAACGAGCAGCTGCTGGTGGAGAAAAAAGAGCAGATGGCGTGCGCCGGATGATGCGCATTTCATCTCATGACTGTCTATTCATCCAGTAGTCTCTATGCCATACTGACTCGCTCAGGTTTCTGTATCGAGCGTGCAACAAGATGGAAAAGATCGTGGTCCGGGGTGCTCGCACCCATAACCTCAAGAACATCAATCTGACCCTGCCCCGCGACAAGCTGATCGTGGTCACCGGCCTCTCCGGTTCGGGCAAATCCTCTCTGGCGTTCGATACCCTCTATGCCGAGGGGCAGCGCCGCTACGTGGAGTCCCTCTCCGCCTATGCCCGCCAGTTCCTCTCCCTGATGGAGAAGCCGGACGTCGACCATATCGAGGGACTCTCGCCCGCCATCTCCATCGAGCAGAAGTCCACGTCCCACAACCCGCGCTCGACCGTCGGCACCATCACCGAAATCTACGACTACCTGCGTCTGCTGTTTGCCCGGGTCGGTGAGCCTCGTTGCCCGACTCATGCCATCCCGCTCGCCGCCCAGACCATCAGCCAGATGGTGGATCAGGTGCTGGCCCAGCCACAGGGGAGCAAGCTTATGCTGCTGGCCCCGGTGGTGCGCGATCGCAAGGGGGAACACGCCAAGCTGCTGGAGAATCTGGCGGCGCAGGGCTATATCCGGGCCCGCATCGATGGCGAGGTGTGCGATCTCTCAGACCCGCCCGCGCTGGAGCTGCACAAGAAGCACACCATCGAGGTGGTGGTGGATCGCTTCAAGGTGCGTGACGACCTGGCGTTGCGGCTGGCCGAATCGTTCGAGACGGCTCTGACCCTCTCCGGTGGCATCGTGCAGGTCGTGCCGATGGATGGAGAGGAGGGGGCTGCCCCCATGACCTTCTCCGCCAACTTCGCCTGCCCGGAGTGCGGCTACTCCATGTCGGAGCTGGAGCCGCGCATCTTCTCCTTCAACAACCCGGCCGGTGCCTGCCCGACTTGTGACGGCCTCGGGGTGCAGCAATATTTCGATCCGGCCAAGGTGATCGGCGATCCTTCCATCAGCTTGGCCAACGGCGCCATCCGCGGCTGGGACAAGCGCAGCTTCTATTACTTCCAGATGCTGAAATCCCTCTCCGAGCACTACAAGTTTGATCTGGAAACTCCGTGGGAAGATCTGCCGCTTAAGACCCAGGAGGTGATCCTGCGTGGTTCCGACCGCACCGAGATCGAGTTCCGTTATATGAACGATCGCGGCGACGTGGTGGTGCGCAAGCACCCGTTTGAGGGGATCCTGCACAACATGGAGCGGCGCTATCGGGAAACCGAGTCCAACTCGGTGCGCGAAGAGCTCTCCAAATACATCGCCAACAAATCCTGTACCAGCTGCGGTGGCAGCCGACTGCGGGAAGAGGCGCGTCACGTCTTTGTCGACAACCGCAACCTTCCCGCCATCGCCGAGCAGTCTATCGGTGATGCGCTCGCCTTCTTCGAGGGGTTGAACCTGACCGGCCAGCGCGCCCAGATTGCCGAGAAGATCCTGAAAGAGATCGTCGAGCGACTTGGCTTCTTGGTGAACGTCGGCCTCAACTACCTGAGCCTGTCGCGCAGCGCCGAGACCCTTTCTGGTGGCGAGGCCCAGCGCATTCGACTGGCGAGCCAGATTGGTGCCGGTCTGGTAGGGGTCATGTATGTGCTCGATGAGCCCTCCATCGGCCTGCACCAGCGCGACAACGAGCGGCTGCTCAAGACTCTCACCCATCTGCGCGATCTGGGCAATACGGTGATCGTGGTGGAGCACGACGAGGATGCCATTCGCCTCGCCGACCATGTGCTCGATATCGGACCGGGCGCTGGTGTGCACGGTGGCGAAATTGTTGCACAGGGCACCCCCCAGCAGATCATCGACAATCCGGATTCGCTGACCGGTGACTACCTCTCTGGCCGCAAGCAGATCGCCATCCCGGCCGAGCGCACCCCGCTCACCGGCAAGTGGTTGAAACTCAAGGGTGCGAGCGGCAACAACCTGCGTAACGTCAACCTGGATCTGCCGATCGGGGTGATGACCTGCGTCACCGGCGTCTCCGGCTCCGGCAAGTCCACCCTGATCAACGACACCCTGTTCCGTATCGCTCACCGTGAACTGAACAAGGCGACCGAGTCTACGCCTGCGCCCTATCGCAGCGTCGAGGGGCTGGAGCATCTGGACAAGGTGGTGGACATCGATCAGAGCCCCATCGGCCGTACGCCGCGCTCCAACCCGGCTACCTATACCGGTCTGTTTACCCCGATCCGCGAACTGCTCTCCGGCACCCAGGAGGCGCGTTCGCGCGGTTACCAGCCGGGCCGTTTCTCCTTCAACGTCAAGGGCGGTCGCTGCGAGGCGTGTCAGGGGGATGGGGTTATCAAGGTGGAGATGCACTTCCTGCCGGATGTCTACGTGCCGTGTGATGTCTGCAAGGGCAAGCGCTATAACCGCGAGACCCTGGAGGTGAAATACAAGGGCAAGAACATCCACGAGATCCTCGACATGACGGTGGAAGATGCCCGCGAGTTCTTCGATCCTGTGCCGGCAGTGGCGCGCAAGTTGCAGACCCTGATGGATGTGGGCCTCTCTTACATTCGCCTTGGTCAGTCAGCGACCACTCTCTCTGGTGGCGAGGCGCAGCGGGTCAAGCTGGCGCGGGAGCTCTCCAAGCGGGATACCGGTCAGACCCTCTATATTCTGGACGAGCCGACCACCGGGTTGCACTTCCACGACATCCAGCAACTGCTCAAGGTACTGCACCAGTTGCGGGATCGCGGCAATACCATCGTCATCATCGAGCACAACCTGGACGTGGTGAAAACTGCCGACTGGATCGTCGATTTGGGGCCGGAGGGGGGCGCCGGTGGCGGCCGAATTCTGGTGACGGGGACGCCAGAGGAGATATGCGGCCATAAAGAGTCTCATACAGCACGTTTTTTGCGACCGCTATTGACCAGATAAACCGTTATAATCGGGGGGCCTTTGGCCCCTTTTTACTATGAAGTTCGGGAGCCTGCAGGTGCGGCTCGTGTGATGCGGGCAGGCTGGGTATCACGGCATCATGGTAATGGATATATCGGGTTATGGCTCAGGCTCCGCGCACGATTGATCATCAGTTGGCTTACTCCATGTTCCCCATCTGGCTGGGGGCTATCCTGCTGCTATTGTTCCTGCTGGCATGGGCCCAGATCCCGGCGGCCACCCGGATTGAAGAGCAGCGCATGAAGGATCACCTGCTGCGAGTTAGCCGGGTGGTGCAGTCCGATGTCGCTGCTCTGGATGCATTCAGTCGGGATTGGGGCATCTGGGATGATAGCCATCGCTTTATAGGCAACAGGAACAGGATGTACATCGAATCCAATCTGTTCAACGACATGCCAATGCGGGATTTCAGCCTCAACCTGATGAGCTTTATGGATCTCGGGGGGCACGAGATCTGGACTCGTACCCTGCTGCCCGATGCGCCCGGGATCAATCCTGATCAGTTTCCCTATTTCCTCGACGAGCTGAAAAAACAGCTCAAAGAGCAGTCTATGGCGCAGGGTGGGGCCAACCTGCATGGCATTCGAGCCTCCCAGTGGGGGCCACTGATGTACTCCTGGCAGCCGATCAGAAACAGTGACGGCTCTGCGCCGTTCAACGGTTTTTTGCTGGTGATGCGTTGGCTCGACACCGCTTATCTCGAGCAGGTATCGCAGCGAACCGAGCTGCCACTGGCGATTTCCCATACCAATCTGGATGTCACCGCCTCCTTCAAACCGTTGAAATCGCAAATGACCTATCGCCTGATTGACCTGGGGCTGGATCGGCTAAGAGGAGAGGTGCGGCTGCTCAACAGCGATAACCTGCCGGTGTTGACGCTGGTCATTGAGGAGGATCGCAAAGTATTGGGCAGTGTGCTGGAAGGGGCGCTCTGGACCTTCATCGGCATGCTGTTTATCAGTTTTATTTGCATCATGATCGCCATGTACCGACTCAACAGTATCGTGCTTACCCCGTTGCAACAGCTGGTTTCGGCGCTGCAGCGCTTTGGCGATCGGCCAGATGCCAATTTGATCCCGTTTATCGACAGCAGTGCCGAAATGGCGACCCTGAGTGGCAAGTTCAGGGAGATGGCCAGCAAGGTAAGCCAGCAACACGATGCGTTGCTGGAGCGATCCTGTCAGATGGAGATGGCGGCGTTCACCGATCCCTTGACCCGTTGCTTCAATCGCCGCTATCTGGATGGCTGGTTGCAGGCTAACGGAGCCAAGCCTTGTTTGCTGTTGCTGCTGGATCTGGATCATTTCAAGCGGATCAATGATCGATTTGGTCATGACATCGGGGATCTGGTGTTGAAGCAACTGGCAGAACTGCTGCGCAAGCTGGTGGTGAGTGAATCAGAACCGATTATCCGACTGGGGGGAGAGGAGTTTTTACTGTTGTTGCAAGTGGATAACGAACAGGAGTTGGCGCTGCGAGCCGAATACCTCAGGCAGCGTGTTGCCCAGCACCGCTTTGGTTTCGAAGACAGGCCGCTATGGTTGACGGTGTCGTTGGGATACTGTCGCTATCCGTTGCATCCTGAATGTCCGGATTCATTCTGGAGCCACAGTTTCAAGCTGGCTGATATGGCGCTCTATCAGGCCAAGCTGGGAGGGCGCAATCGGTGGTGCGGGTATGGCGGTTCCCCGTCTCCTGGCGATGTGATGGGCCGGACCCCGGAACAACTTGTCGAAGGGGCGGTTCTCACACAATACTCATCTGCAAGCCTTGATTAACCGTGTTTTACCAGGACCAGATAGGCCAGCGCGACAATAAAACCGAGCAGGATAAAGAGAAAGGAACCGATTCCCCACACGGCCGCGAGAAAGGCCCCCACCTTTTGCCATCTCGACTCATTCTTCATAAATAAACCATTACTTCCCAATAACTTGCGTGGCGCAAAAATACGCTGTTTTGCTCATCTTAACAACAATTAATCGCTGTCCTACACGGCTGTAAGGTGTCACTGGCATGCGCCTTTTGGCGTTGGGTGCGGGCGGCGCAGGTATCCAGGAATGGGCATGGCGGCGTGTTATCTGGGGTGAGCGACAAGATTGGGATGGTGCGCAAAGATGTCACAGCAATCGATTTATTTCTGTGCAACTTTTGCTTCAGGTCAATAACTTTGCATTTACAAGGGCATATAGTCAGCGGGCTTACAGCATCAAATGAAAACAAAAAAAGGGATTACGTGATGAAAAAATTACTTCCTCTGATGATTGCCGCTGCAGTGACCTCTCCCTTCGCCATGGCCCACCAGGCTGGCGATATTCTGGTTCGTGGTGGTTTGGCATTTGTATCGCCGCAGGAAAGCAGCACGCCTGTAGAGCTGGAAATTAATGACAACATGCAATTGGGATTGACTCTCTCTTACATGATTACTGATAACTGGGGTGTTGAGTTGCTGGCTGCAACGCCCTTCTCTCATTCGGTCAAACTGGGTGGCTCTGAAGTTGCCAAGATCAAGCATCTGCCGCCGACTCTGATGGGTCAGTACTATTTTGGCGATGCTCAGAGCAAGGTTCGCCCGTATGTCGGTATTGGCGTGAATTACACCACCTTCTTTGATGAAGAGGGCCGTGGTGCATTGTCCGGGACCGATGTCAAAGTCGATGACTCCTGGGGTGTTGCCGGACAAGTTGGTATCGATATGGCGATCACCGATCGCTGGTTTGTGAATGGCTCGGCCTGGATCATGGATATCGATACCGATGTGCATACTGCGATTGGCACCATTAATACCAAGGTCGACCCGATGGCCTTTATGGTAGGTGTCGGCTACCGCTTCTAATGAATTGATTCTGACCGCTGCCCTGAAAGGTCGCGGAAGATAGCAAAGTACGTCTCTTTCAGCCCGGCTTGTGCCGCAATGCTGATCAGTTAAGGATCCATTGACCGATCCTTCTGCTGTAGGACAATCCGGAACCAATCACTGGTTCCGGATTTTTTATGTCTATTGCAAACGACCTGAACGACGTTATTGAGACATCTGGCGACATGCTGGCTCGGCTGGCCATTTTTGCCGACCATATTCCCGACGAATGGCTCCGTGCCGCTGCCGCCTTGTCTGAAAAAGCCACTATTCGCCGCCGCCGCTTACCTTCTGATATGGTTTTGTGGCTCGTCGTGGGGATGGCCTTTTTCCGCAATGAGCCCATCTCCGAGGTCGCTCGGCGCCTCAACATCTGTGCAGAAGGGTTGGCCAATGATGCCTTGCTCGCGGACAGTGCCCTGTCTCAAGCCCGTCAGCGACTCGGCAAACAGCCACTCGAGTGGCTGTTCAAGCAGTGTGCCGATGTGTGGGGGCGGGAACGTTATCCTCAAGACCAGTGGCACGGTTTACAGGTCTTCGCCATCGATGGTGCCCTGTTCCGAACCCAGGATATGCCTGAACTCAGGGCGCATTTCGGCTCGGGTAACACCTCAACCAACCGGCAGACACCCTACCCGATGCTGCGGCTGGTCACGCTGATGAATGTCCGCTCGCATGTCATTGCCAACGCGGCCATCAGCCCGTACCGCAAAGGGGAAATTCCCCTGGCCAGCGAGTTCATTCACTCATTGCCGGACAATTCGGTGACCCTGCTGGATAAAGGTTTCTTCGGTGCCGACCTGTTGCTGCGTATTCAGGCCGAAGACACCGACCGTCACTGGCTCATCCCGGAACGCAAGGGGCTGGTATACACGGAACTGGAGCGCTATGGCGACGGTGACCGTCTGTTGCAAATGACGGTCTCGCCTCAGGCTCACAAGAAAAACCCGGCGTTGCCGACGCACTGGCAAGTTCGCGCAATGACCTATGAGGTGGCAGGCAAGGAGAAAACGGTCTTTACCTCCCTACCCGTAACCCGATTTAGCGCAGCGCAGGTGGCGACCCTGTACTACGAGCGCTGGGAAATCGAGCTGGGATACCGGGATATCAAAAGCGCGATGCAGCACAACGCCATCACACTGAGAAGCAAGAAAGTGGACTTGGTCTATCAGGAGCTGTGGGGATTGCTGCTTGGATACAATCTGGTCAGGCGGGAGGCGAGCCAGGCCGCCGTAGCCCATCAGCGAGCGCCTAATGAGGTGAGCTTCAAATTTGCCTGTCAGTTCATAGCGAACCAGATGGCAGTGATGGCGGGCGCGTTATCGCCAGCCCATACCCCACGGAGGTTGGCGGAGTTGCGGGGCTGCATAGGCGTCATGTTTATAGAAAAACGCCCCAGGCCATCGAGACCCAGGGCGGTGAAGATATCAAAGACCCGTTTTCCGGTAGATCGCAATGCGGCTCCGCTTAAGTGAACAGCATTGCGGCTTGTGCCGGGCTTTTTTTATTTGACTGAAGTGGTCCGGACTGTGATCCAACCCGATACAAATCAATTAAATACCCACAGCTTTATTTCAGTTATTCGCTACCCCTGCCGATAGTGACTATGTTCACTTTACCTTCCCCCAATGAGTGAGGATGTCTCCATGGGTTTATCTATCGTGCAGCGGATCATCGCCGGATTTGTGTTGATGCTGCTGTTGCTGATCCTGCTTGGCGTGATCAGTACCTTTAAAATCAAGGGTATAAATGACGGCCTCTCCGCCGTATCTGACCGGGCAACCCCGCTGGTGGTGGCTGTCGCAGGTCTCAAGGGGGCGCTGCAGGATAGCAACCGCTGGGTGCTGGTCTACCGCACCAGTGAAGATGCCGCCCAGTTGCCGCAGCTGGCCAATCAGTTCAAGGAGCAGCAGAACCGCTTCGCTCAGCTGAGTCAGGAGATGGGGAAATTTACCGACGTGGCGGATGCCCGCGCCCGCTTCCAGCAGGTCGAGAGTGCTACCTCCCAATTTTATGGCTTGGCGGATCAGGTGTTGGCCCAGCATCGGCAGTGGGTCAGTGCACTGGATCAGCGCCACAAGCTGGAGATGGAATTTATCCGGCTTGAGGATACCTACCAGTGGGCGGCGGATCTGCTGTTGCAACAGACCGCCAGCAAGCGCTCCATGCGCAACAAGGCGGAACTCATTACCTCAGGTATCGCCCGCGATCTGAAGAATATCCGCCGTGCCGATGCCAAAACCGATTTGAACGAGCTGGAAAAGGTGTTGAGCAAGGATATCGAGATGGCGCGCAAGCGTCTGGAGCGAGTGACGGTGCCGGATGATGTGAAAGCGCGCTTTGTCTCCAATCTCGACCGGATGCAGGAGTTGGCGCTTGGCGCTCAGGGCTTGCTGGCAACCATGCGTCAGGCCCAGCAACTGGAGCTGTCGCTGGCTAATCAGAATCAGCAGCTGGATGCCAGTCTGGTCAACAGCCTCAATTTGCTCGATGAGATGGGCAAGTCTGCCGGTGCCATCGCCAGCGATAGCCGGATCAATGCCGATGCGGCGGTCAGTAGCGCCAGCTTCTGGATCCTGGTGGTTGCCGCGATGTCGGCCGCTGCGGCGCTGGTGATCGGCTATACCACTGCGCGCAGTATTCAGCGTCCGTTGCAGATGATCAACAAGGAGCTCGATTACATGGCGGCCGGTGACATGACCCGCCGCATCAACTATCGCAGCAGTTGCGAATTTGGCACGCTCTCCCGCTCCATCGATACGCTGGCAGGCAAGACCGGCGAGCTGCTCTCCCAAATCAATGCGGGCTCACGTCATCTGGTGGATGAGGCGAGCCGCGCCGCCGAGATCAGCGAACGGGCCATGTCCCGGGTACAGGAGCAGAAGAGCCAGACCGATCAGGTGGCCGCCGCCATTACCGAGCTGGAAGTGAGCGCGACCGAGGTGGCCCGCTCTACCGATGGCACCAAACGGGAGGTGGATCTGGCCGATGAAGAGGCGCGCAGTGGTCGCCAGAAAGTGGCCACCACTCGCAGGCTTACCGAGCAGTTGGCTGGCGCCATGGAAGAGGCGGTCGGGATCACCTACAAGCTGGGGGAATTCAGTAACAACATTGGCAGCATTCTCGATGTGATCCGCAGCATCGCCGAGCAGACCAACCTGCTGGCCCTGAACGCCGCCATCGAAGCGGCTCGTGCTGGCGATGCCGGTCGCGGTTTTGCGGTGGTAGCCGATGAGGTGCGGGCACTGGCCAATCGCACCCAGACCTCGACCGAAGAGATCCAGGGGATGATTGAGAACCTGCAGAGCTCCAGCAAGCATGTGGTTGAAGTGATGGGGCGCAGTCAGGAACAGACCCAGAGCTGTGTCGAGCAGACTCGCGAGATGGATGTGGCGCTGCAATCCATTGCCGATCGGATGGGGGCCATCAAGTCGATGGCCGATCAGGTGGCCCATGCCGCTCAGGAGCAGATCTCCGTCAGTCAGGGGGTTGCTCGTCATATTGCCGGTATTGCCGATGTGGCATACGAGACAGAGCGGGAGGCGCGCGAATCCGCCAGCAGCAGCGAAGTGCTGGCCGACCTGGTCGCCAAACAGCAGCAATTGATCGCTCATTTCAAGGTCTAGGAGGGCTTATGTCTAAAAAGTGGATTGGAGCCCTGAGTCTCCTGTTGTGTGGCCAGCTGATGGCCAGTGAGCTGGTGATCGAGAGCTGGCGAACCGATGACAAGGTGCTGTGGGAGCAGAAGATCATTCCGGCGTTTGAGGCGGCGCATCCCGGCATCAAGGTGAGTTTTCATCCGGTGCAGAACGTCAATTACATGCCCACTCTGTGGGAGAGTCTGAAAGGGGGCAAGGCGGGGGATCTGATCACCTGTCGTCCGTTTGATGATTCGCTCGCCCTGTTCAAGGCGGGCCATCTGGCCGAGCTGACCGAAATGGCGGGGATGGAGAACTTCCCGAGCTTTGCCCAGTCACCCTGGCAGACCGACTCCGGTGCCCAGACCTTCTGCGTGCCGATGGCCTCGGTAATCCATGGCTTCTTCTATAACAAGAAGATCTTCAGTGAGTTGGGGCTGACATTGCCGCAAACCCGCGATCAGTTCTTTGCGGTGCTGGACAAGATCAAGGCCGATGGTCGCTATGTGCCGCTGGCCATGAGCGGTTCCGAGAGCTGGGTTGCCTCCGAGCTGGGGTTCCAGAATATTGGCCCTAACTACTGGAAGGGGGAGGATGGCCGTCTGGCGCTGATTGGCGGGCAGGAACGGTTGGACAACCCGCAATATGTGAAGGTGTTCGACGAACTGGCCCGCTGGCGATCCTACCTTGGTGAGGGGGGCGAGAGCCGCGATTATGCGACCAGCAACGAGTTGTTCACCTCGGGCAAGGCTGCCTTCTACGTGGCGGGCTCTTGGGAGATTGCCCCCTTCACTGGCAAGGTCGATTTTGGCGTCATGCGTCCGCCCGTGGCCAAACAGGGGGATGGCTGTTTCTTTACCGACCACACCGATATCGGTATGGGGATGAATCCGGCCAGCAAGAACAAAGAGGGGGCGATGGCCTTCTTGCAGTGGCTGACGACGCCGCAATTTGCCGAACTCTATACCAACTCGCTGCCAGGATTCTTCTCCCTCTCCAACCACTTCTTCGATGTCACCAATCCGGCGGCCAAAGAGATGATGGAGTGGCGCGATCAGTGTGACTCGACCATTCGGGTGGCGACCCAGATCCTCTCTCGTGGTACGCCCAAGTTGGGGGATGAACTGGCCGAGGTGAGTCAGGCGGTGCTGCTTGGCAAGATGGAGCCCAAGGCGGCCGCGGATCGACTGGAAGGGGGCTTGAAGGGCTGGTATGCCCCTCATCAGGGCAATAAGGCCAAGAGTGCGGATTGTCAGTGTGATGCCGTCACTCCTGCGCCGGTTTCAGCACCGGCTGCTGTGTCCGCTGCACCCGCGACCAGTGACACGCCGGCCGTGGTGACACCCGCTGTGACTCCCGCAGAACCTGCATCAGCTGCGACGGCGCCAGTCCCCGCTCCTGCGGCTGATGTGGAGCAGGCGCTCTCCAACGAGCTGGAAGCACCGCAGCAATAACTCATCAGCATAAATAACAAGCGGGAGGCATCAGCCTCCCGTTTTTATTGATGGCTCGCGGCCAGAGCGAATCGCTTTATGGTGTGTCGTGGGGCCAACGGCAGAGGCTGCCGATGCGGGCTACCGGGGCGAACCCCAGAGAGCGGTAAATGCGCTGGGCATGGTAGTGCTCGTCGGCCACGATGATCAGCTGTTTGGCGCGGGACAATCCTGCGCGAGCCACTTGACTCAGCAGCTGGCGGCATAACCCCTGGTTGCGCCACGCCTGGTGAGTGCGTACCAACTGGAAGCGCCCAAGAGTGCCGCAGAAGAAGAGGCCACAACTGGCGACCAGTTGCCCCTCTTGCCAGATCCCCCACCAATCCCCGAGCCCATCGGCAATCATGGCCTGATAGAGCGCCCGGCGGGATTGCAGATAGGGGAGATAACTCTCTGCCGTGTGCCCCTCATCCCGCTCATTGAGTTCGAAGTCGAGCCACTCTTGCCAATTAGCATTTGTGAAGGTGCGTGCCTGAACCTTGTCCATGTCACCGTGAGGAGGTGGGCAGATCTGCTTATCCAGCGCCAGCACCACGCACTCCATATATTGGTATCCCGTTGCGACAAAACCGGCGATCCGGCTGTTTTGCCCGACCGCCAGTGGCCACTGGAAGGTGCGGTGGCGGACTCTGTGGTCGTGACCGATCAGTTGATCAAAGGCGGCTTCCAGCCAGCCTTTATCATGGTCGCTGGGCGGGGTGGTGAGCAGCAGGTAGTTGCCAAAGTAGTAGTCGGGAGCATCCGGTGTGCGAACCGCCCAGAACTGCTCATGCTGAGTGACCTCGCCTTGGTAGCGATCAAACAGCAAGTCGGTGGCAAAGCCGGGGTGGGTATCCATGATGGTGCTCCTGCAAAGACTCATTCTGTTATCGGCAGGAGGGGGAAATAGATGAAAAGGGGCCGGAGAATCCTCCGGCCAAACAATCACACGCAGATTCAGAACGTCCAGGACGATCTGGCCCCATCATAACTCGACTGGGGCGATTTTGGGATGGGCACTTTTCGGTTACGTACCGTTAATTTTGTAAATATGACGTTCGTCAGATCGGATGTGAGGTAAATCCCTGTTGACTTTGTATCGTTTTACTCATAAATATAAAGACGTTTAGACGTCCAAACATCCGTTTTGACGTAAGAAGATGGATTGCAGGACAGGGAGAAGAGCAGATGGGATTTCACAGTGCACGTCAGGTTGAGGCGCTCAACCAGAGCTTGGCAGATTTGAATGGCGATATATCGGTCAGTTTCGAGTTTTTTCCGCCCAACAGTGAAGGGATGGAGAATACTCTCTGGCAGTCCATCGAACGGCTGAAAGTGCTGGAACCCAAGTTCGTCTCCGTCACCTATGGCGCCAACTCAGGCACCCGTGATCGCACCCACAAGGTGATCAAGGACATCAAGGAGCGGACCGGCCTGATTGCGGCGCCGCACCTGACCTGTATCGATGCCAGCCGCGACGAGCTGCGCACCATCGCCCGCGACTACTGGAACAGCGGTATTCGTCATATCGTGGCTCTGCGCGGTGACTTGCCGCAGGGGTTGGACAAGCCGGATATGTATGCCACCGATCTGGTTGCCCTGCTCAAGTCAGAGGCTGATTTCGATATCTCGGTTGCCGCCTATCCGGAAGGCCACCCGGAGGCCAAGAGTGCGCAATCCGATCTGCTCAACCTCAAGCGCAAGATCGATGCCGGTGCCAACCGCGCCATCACCCAGTTCTTCTTCGATGTGGAGACTTACTTGCGCTTTCGGGATCGCTGCGCCGCCATCGGTATCGATGCCGAAATCGTGCCGGGGATACTGCCGGTCTCCAACTACCAGACGCTGGCCAAGTTTGCCGGTTTCACCAACGTGAAGATCCCGCGCTGGATGCATCAACGTTTCGAGGGACTGGATAACGATCAGATGACCCGCAATCTGGTGGGGGCGAGCATCGCCATTGATCAGGTGCGCGTGCTGAGTCAGGAGGGGGTGAAAGATTTCCACTTCTACACCCTGAACCGCTCCGAGCTGACCTATGCCATCTGTCATACCCTGGGGGTTCGTCCCAAGGGCTGACCTGTGGTCAGCGCGATAAAAGCAAAAAGCCAATGAGTTGCTCATTGGCTTTTTCGTTATGGCCGTGGTTTAAGGCCGGGTTACCGGGATCTCTTTCGGTTCAAGATCGATAACCGCATTACCGGCCGCCCCCGGATACTGGTGATAGACCTGATCCTGCTCCAGGGTGTAGAAGGTATCCAGATAGTCATCGTTGTTGGTCATCCAGGAGTCGGGCAGCGCCTTGACGATGCGACCACCAAGATCGAGGAAGGGCAGCGCTTCCGGTACTCCACCCGCGGTAAAGCCGAGTTTGAGGGCTTCAATCAGCAGGGCGCTCAGCTCCTTGTAGTTGACGTTGTCATCCTGCTCCATCATCACCACATCGACGGCACCCCAGCGATAGCGATCCCAGTAAACCAGGATCTGGTTGGGGGTGTAATCGGTGTTGTCATAGTCGAGGTAGGGCATGTCGACAATATCGACCACTGGCTCATCCCGGCTGGGATTGACCCCTGCGACCACCGCATACACTTCGGCCGCGCCGAGCAGCCAGGGCTCCTGATCATCCTTCAGTCTGATCTTTTTCAGGACACTGGTCTTGAGCGGCGCCGTGTTGGTCGCCGCTCGCGGGGCGCTTTGCAGATCTGCATCGGCCAGCGCCTTGCGCATCACCTTCAAGCCTGCGTTCTTGGCTTTGACAGGATCGGCTTCGACCACCAGCACCGGCCGGGCCGGTGCCTTGTCCACATCCAGATAGACAGGATTGCCGGCGCTGTCGAACGCCTCGATCGCGCTCCAGCTCTTCTCATCCCCGCTCGGAACATAGGCGACCAGCGGTTCGACGCCCTGTTGCAGTGCGGCGGCCTGATCGGTGTTGGCCAGCCGCAACTGCATCAGTTGCTTGACCTCGCCATCCAGTCCTTGTCGACTGATGGCCGCCTGGTTGGCATCGGTCGCCTGCCGTTTAAGGCGCGGGCTGGCTTTTTGCAGCAGGTTGGGAAGCGGGCTCTGGTATTGCTGATTGCTCAGCAGGGGCAGCAGGTTTTTCTGCTGAAGTGCGAGCTGGCGAGCCAGCTCTCTGTCCGTGTCGGCTGCGTGTGCCGTGCTGACGCCCAGAAGCGCCAGCAACATGATGAAAGCCTGATGTTTCATTATTATTCTCCGTTGCATGAACCTGACAGGGCACCATGTCCGGGAAGAGTGGTGCCCTGACACCAATAGAGGGTAATTAGTTTCATCTGTGAACTAATTTTTCCGGATCTTGCGCAGGTCATCACGGTTTGATGTCTCATTGATTTTCTTGTCGATATAAATGAAGCCAGTGCAAGGCAAGTCCGATGAGCAGACCCCAACAGGCTGCCGCGATGCCGAGCAGGCTGATCCCGGACGCAGTAATGATAAAGGTGAGCAGCGCAGCTTCTCGCGCTTCATCCTGTTGCAAGGCCGAGTGCAGGCTACTGCCGATGGTGCCTAGCAGGGCCAATCCGGCGATGCAGGTGACAAGGGCTGTCGGGAAGGCGCTAAACAGGGCGGCGACGGTTGCACCGAAACAGCCGGTCACAAGATAAAAGCAACCCGCCCAGACAGCAGCAGGCCAGCGGCGCTTGGTATCCGGGTCGACCTCTTTGCCCATGCAGATGGCGGCGGTGATGGCGGCCAGATTGAAGGCATAGCCACCAAAAGGGGCTAGCAACAGGCCGGTCAGGCCGGTCCAGCTGATTAGCGAGGAGGTGGCAGGCTGATAGCCATGGGCTCGCAAGATGGCTATCCCCGGCATGTTTTGCGATGTCATGGTGACAATGAACAGCGGCAGCGCGATGCCAAACAGGGCATCAAGGGAGAAGGTTGGCCAGGTCCAGACCGGGCTGGCGAGTTGCCAGTGCAGAGTTGTCAGCTGCAACTCCCCCCGCACGCTGCAGATCAGCATCCCCACTCCCAGCACCAGTACCATGGTATAGCGGGGCCAGAGATGACGCCCCACTAGGAAGGTAAGCAGCAGGGTGCCAAGCAGCAAGGGATCTTGCGGGGCGACCTTGAACAGATCCAGTCCGAATCTGAGCAGCACCCCAGCGAGCATGGCGGCGGCCAATGGCGCCGGGATATGTCTCATCAAACGGTCGAACCAGCCGCTGATGCCACACAGGGTGATCAGCAGGGAAGAGATAACGAAGGCGCCGATGGCTTCCGCCAGAGTGAAGTTGCCCAGTGTGGTGATCAGCAGGGCCGCGCCCGGGGTGGACCAGGCGGTCAGTACGGGCATGCGGTAATAGAGAGAGAGGCTGATGCAGCTCACCCCCATGCCGATCCCCAGCGTCCAGAGCCAGGAGGCGACTTGGGCAGTATCAGCACCCGCTGCCGTGGCGGCCTGGATGATCAGGATGACGGAGCTGGTGTAGCCGACCATCACGGCGATAAAGCCTGCGACCAGATGGGGAAGGGCGAAGGGCATGGGGGTTTCCTCTTGGCGTTGTGACGTGCTGTGCGTTATTGCGTACAATACAGCTTTGACTATATCGCCGTGCGCTATAGCGTACAAGGCGCATTGTGTAAGAGTAATAAAGAGGCAGTTATGCAAGAGATGAGTCAGCATCTGGCTGCTCGACTGAAGGAGCTGCGCAGCGAGCGAGGCTGGAGCCTGGATGCCGCCGCGCGCGAAACGGGTGTCAGCAAGGCTATGCTGGGGCAGATTGAGCGGGGGGAGTCCAGCCCGACGGTGGCGACCCTGTGGAAGATTGCGACCGGTTTTCGAGTCTCATTTTCCAGTTTCATCGAGCCCACACCCGCCGCGCAGGAAGAGGTGCTTTATCGCACCGCCGATGCCATTCGCCAGCAGCCAGCGGGAGAGGGCATGCAAGTGGCGCCGCTCTTCCCTTATGAAAACCGGTTTGGCTTCGAATTGCTTGAGCTGACCCTGTTGCCGGGTTACCAGCGTGAATCCGAGCCCCATGAGCCGGGAGTGACCGAACATGTCATCGTCATCAGCGGCATGATGGAGGTGCTGGTGGAAGGGGAGTGGCGCTCACTGGAGCAAGGGGAGGCGGTGCGTTTTGCTGCCGACCGTCCCCACGGTTATCGCAATCTGGGCATAGCTCCGGCGATTTTCCACAACCTGATCCACTATCCGGTGGCAACACCCTGAACATGTTCCGCAGTCATCAACCCGGTCGACCATCTGCTCTGGGGCTAGCCAGTATCGGGGTATAGACCCAGACAAACAGACCATAGGCAGCGATCCAGGCAAGCGTGCTGAGGTTCCAGCCATGCAGGGTATAAGCAGGCCAGAACAGCGGAATCGCCACCCGCATTGTAGCGGCAGCGATAACCAGGGCGAATGCGCCAGTGATCCTGCGTCCTACCTGCAAGGCCCGACCGCTATGGCCGAGGGAGACTCGCGCAATCATGCCCAGGATCATGGTGCCCATACAGCCTGCGCTGAGCAGATGGCTGGCCATTGACAGCGTGATGGGCAGACCCGCGCTATGTGCCGCAAGAGCGAGCAGGCCAAGTGGGATAAACAGATAGGCGAGATGGAGTGACCAAAGCAGTGGATGCGCAATGGTCGATGGCAGATGCCAACGCAGTTGTCGCCACAGATGCAAACTCGCCACCACTATATAGAGAGGCACTATATATATGCAGGTGACCCATTGGGTGGGGAGCAGCAGCCAGCACAACAAGATAAGCCACAGTGTTGCGAGCGCCGCCCGTTCCAGCCAGAGCTGAGGTGCAGCTTTCTCCTGACCGGTTGCTCGGGCGGTGAAGAACGGAATCACCCTTCCACCCATCACGGCGATCAGGGTGGTAAACAACAGCACAGTCGTGATCAGCAGATGCTCAACGGTGTTCCACTCTTCATGCCATAACCAGCTGGCGCCATTGAGCAGGGTCAGTATCAGCAACAGGGGCACGAAGAAGAGGTTGCGCCATTGCCGGGTTATCAAGATCGGCTTGGCAAGGAACCAGGCGCAAAGCGGCAACCAGAGCAGGTCTGCCGCCATCAGGAGCGTATTCTCCTCACCCAGCCAGGGTAACAACGTCCTTGGCAACATCCACAACCCCACCACCAACACCAATGGCCAACTCCGAACACTGGGATGGGCCGTCCAGTTTTGCACCGCGGTGAGCAGAAAACCCGCGACGATAGCAGCCCCGAAACCAAACAGCATCTCATGACCATGCCACCAGATCGGGTTGGCAATCCCGGGCAAGGTTAGCCAATCGTTGAGCTGCCCCAGCCAGAGCAGCATGGCGACGGCAGCAAACAGAGCTCCGAACAAGAAGAAGGGTCGGAACCCCAAGCGGAACAGCGGGACGATTTGCTCTTCCTTATGGCTATCGAGGATTTGATGCATGAGGGCATTCCAATTGGACATTTGAGATGGCAATTATAAATTGGCTTTTCAAATGTTCAATTTAAATCCGGCAATAGTCAGGATTGATGCCATTTCGAACAAAAAAAGAGGTGATTGCTTGATATCTGAGCGAACGAACTTTTTTGCTGAAAAAGCCCTTGTCATCGCGGCGCGGCTCCCTATAATGCGCCCCTACCAGCACGGCGGAACACGCCGAACTGATGAGCCAGCTTCCTAGCGAAGTGGGCGCCGAAAGAAAAGCGAAAATAATCGCTTGACTTTCGAAGTGAGGAGCGTAATATGCGCCTCCTCAACGCGACAAGCGTGACGCTCTTTAACAATTTGAATCAAGCAATCTGTGTGGGCACTCACA
>NZ_MQSY01000036.1:0-18474 GCF_001921245.1 Aeromonas sp. YN13HZO-058
AAATCCGAAACCAATCAACAGGTTTCGGATTTTTACACATCAGCAGGATCGGTCAATGGATCCTTAACTGATCGGCATTACCCTTTAAACCCCCTTTTTCCGATAAAAGGTTCTCTGCTGAGAACCTTTTTTTATGCTCAAAAAGCAAACGTTTGAATTTTTGCTCTATTCATTGATCTGCTTCGCAGATCCAGGGTTTGTAAACGGCGCCGCCTGTGTAAAAATGTGCGCGCTGTCACGGTATCAGGACGAGTCTGGTTACTTAACCGCCAGAAACAGGGCAATTTACCCCGCATGGATGGGATAGCCCGTTCCCCTGCTGCTTATTTCACGTCACCTATTGGAATCCAACATGAATCAACAACACCAAGCTGCCAATCAGGCCGCCGGGCAAGGATTGCTTGAGCGCCTGTTTGCCCTGCAAGGCCATGGCACTACCGCCCGCACCGAAGTGATCGCCGGCATCACCACCTTCCTGACCATGGTCTACATCGTGTTCGTCAACCCGCAGATCCTCTCTGCGGCTGGCATGGACACCCAGGCCGTGTTCGTCACCACCTGCCTGATCGCCGGTATCGGCAGCATCCTGATGGGCCTGTTGGCCAACCTGCCGATCGCGCTGGCTCCCGCCATGGGCCTCAACGCCTTCTTCGCCTTCGTGGTGGTCGCGGGTATGGGCTACTCCTGGCAAGTGGGCATGGGCACCATCTTCTGGGGCGCCATGGGTCTGTTGATCCTCACCCTGCTGCGGGTGCGTTATTGGCTGATCGGCAACATCCCGCTCACCCTGCGGGTTGGCATCACCGCCGGTATCGGTCTGCTGATCGCCCTGCTCGGCCTGCACAACGCCGGGATCGTGGTCGCGAGCCCCGCAACTATGGTGACCGTGGGCAACCTCACCTCCCTGCCCTGCCTGCTGGGTCTGCTCGGTTTCTTCCTGATCTGCATCTTCTCTGCCCGTGGCGTCCACTCCGCCGTGCTGATCGCTATCGTGGTCACCACCACCCTCGGCTGGCTGTTTGGCGATGTCACCTTCAAGGGCTTTGTCTCCATGCCCCCCAGCATCGAACCGGTGTTCGGCCAGCTGGATCTGATGGGTTCGCTCGACATCAGTCTCGCCGGGATCATCTTCTCCTTTATGCTGGTCAACCTGTTCGACTCCTCCGGCACCCTGATTGGCGTCACCAACCGCGCCAAGCTGGCCGATGATCGCGGCCACTTCCCGCGCATGAAGCAGGCGCTGATGGTTGATAGCGTCAGCTCCGTCGGCGGCGCTTTCATGGGCACCTCCTCGGTCACCGCCTTTATCGAGAGCAGCTCCGGCGTCGCCGTCGGCGGCCGCACCGGTCTGACCGCCATCATCGCGGGTATCCTGTTCCTGCTGGCCATCTTCTTCTCCCCGGTTGCCGCCATGGTACCGGCCTATGCCGCCGCTGGCGCTCTCATCTATGTGGGCGTGCTGATGTGCTCCGAGCTGACCCGGGTCAAGTGGGAAGATCTGACCGAAGCGGTCCCGGCCTTCATGACCGCAGTGATGATGCCGTTCAGCTTCTCCATCACCGAGGGGATCGCCGTTGGCTTTATCTCCTACTGCGTGATGAAAGCGGGCACCGGCCGCTGGCGCGAAATCAACCCCTGCGTGCTGGTGGTCGCCCTGCTGTTCGTGCTCAAGTTCGTCTGGGTCGACAGCCACTAAGCGGCACTCTGTCCCAATAAAAATGCCAGTCAGCTGACTGGCATTTTTTTATCCCAAAGTGCAATAAGCCTGTGCGCTGGCCATAAAAAAATCCGAAACCTGTGCTTTCGGATTTTTGCTATTCAGCATGTGGCAGAGCAGGGTGATCCCCTCGCCTGCCACCTCGGCAGAACTTACTCGGCAGCCATGCGGGCTTCGATGTAAGCCAGTGCGCGGTCAATACGAGCCAGTACCCGCTCTTTGCCGACCAGTGCCATCACGGCGTCGATGCCGGGGGACTGACCCAGACCGGTCACGGCTACGCGCAGCGGCATGCCGACCTTGCCCATGCCCTGACCCAGCTCGGCGGCAGTGGCTTCAATCAGCTCGTGCAACGCTTCGGTGGTCCAGCTATCCAGTGCCGCCAGCTTGGCCTTGGCCAGTGTCAGCGGCTCGGCAGCAACGCCGCGCAGATGCTTCTTGGCAGCGGCTTCGTCGATCGCCTCAAAATCTTCGAACAGATAGCGGCTCTGGGCGGCCATCTCGACCAGGGTGTTGCAGCGCTCGGCCAGCAGGGTCACCACCTGTGGCAGTGACGGGCCCTTGCTGGTGTCGATCTTCTGATCGGCCATGTGCCAGGCCAGATGCTTGGCCACATAGGCCGGATCCAGACTGCGCATGTAGTGGTTGTTCAGCCACAGCAGCTTGTCGGTGTTGAAGGCGGAAGCAGACTTGGAGATGGCATCCAGGCTGAACAGCTTGATCATCTCATCCAGAGTGAAGATCTCCTGATCGCCGTGGGACCAGCCCAGACGCACCAGATAGTTCAGCAGCGCTTCCGGCAGGTAGCCATCGTCGCGGTACTGCATCACGGAAACCGCACCGTGGCGCTTGGAGAGCTTGGCGCCGTCGTCACCCAGGATCATGGAGACATGGGCAAACTCAGGTACCGGCGCATTCAGTGCCTTGTAGATGTTGATCTGGCGCGGGGTGTTGTTGATGTGGTCTTCACCACGCACCACGTGGGTGATCTCCATATCCCAGTCGTCCACCACCACACAGAAGTTGTAGGTCGGCGCGCCATCGGTGCGACGGATGATCAGATCGTCGAGCTCGGTGTTGGCGAACTCGATGCGGCCACGAACGTGGTCATCGAACACCACGGAACCTTCGGTCGGGTTGCGGAAACGAATCACGTGCGGCGCATCGGCCGGGTGCTCGTGGGCGTGGTCGCGGCACTTGCCGTCATAACGGGGCTTCTCGCCGTTGGCCATCTGGCCTTCGCGCAGCGCTTCCAGACGCTCTTTGGAGCAGTAGCACTTGTAGGCGCGGCCATCGGCCAGCATCTCGTCGATGATGCCGTTGTAGCGATCGAAGCGCTTGGTCTGGTAGTAGGGGCCCTCATCCCAGTTCAGCTCCAGCCATTCCATGCCCTCAATGATGGCGTCGATCGCCTCCTGAGTGGAACGTTCCAGGTCGGTATCCTCAATACGCAGCACGAACTCACCGCCCTGGTTCTTTGCAAACAACCAGGAATAGAGTGCGGTACGGGCACCGCCGACATGCAAAAAGCCGGTCGGGCTGGGAGCAAAACGGGTTTTGACTTTCATCTTTAAGCCTTGTGTAGAGGGCCTTGGGCCAATTCGTTAGAAAAAACCGTCGCATTTTAGCACCGACCATCGCGGATGGGAAAACCATGACGCCATTGCGGGCTAAAGTAGGGAATTAAATCTGTCACCATTTTCATCTGTAGCCCGATATTTGAAGAGGATCGCAAAACAGAAGCCCCGTTTCCGATTTGCTATGCACAATGCTGGAGAGCTGCCTCCTCCGGTCGATACTCAGATAACGCTCACCACACTTCTCACGCACAAGGAAGAGACGATGCAGTTCCGTTCTATCCAGAATCGCATTCTAGTGATGGCCGGGATCGCCATGACCGCAGCCCTGGTCATCCTGATCCTGCTCAACCAATACTCCGGCCAACAAACCCAACAACTGACCATCAGCTCCAGCCGTGAAGCGCTGCAGCAAGAGGCATGGCAGAAGGTCAGCGCCAATGCCCGCGCCGAGGCGGCCACCATCACCCAACTGTTGCAAAAGGGGCTCTCCTACACCCAGCAGATGGCGAGCGCCCTCGCCCTGCAGCAACAGGGCAAGCTGCCGCTGGATCGCCAGCAGGCAACCGACCTGCTCAAGGCGCAACTGGCGCTGGAACCACAGCTCTATGGTGCTTTCGCCGGCTTCGAACCCAACGGTTTCGACGGTAAGGATGCCGCCTTCGCTGGCCAGACGGCGCTGGGTAGTGACGACAAGGGGCGCTTCGTGCCCTACTTCTATCGCGACAAGGATCAAATTGGCACCGATCTGCTGCTCTCCATCGAAAAAACCGACCCGGACGAATTCGGCAATCCCGCTAACGACTACTACGCCTGCCCGAAACGGGAAGGTCGCTCTTGCCTGATCGATCCCTTCAAGGTGGACATCAACGGCCAGCAGGTACTGGTGAGCACTATCACCACCCCCATTCTGGTGGGCGGTCAGTTCAAGGGAATCGCTGCGCTGGACCTGGCGGTAGACTCCATCAGCCGTCAGGCCAAGAGCCTCAACAGCAACATTTATGACGGCCAGGGGGAAACCCTGATCGTCAGCGCCGCCGGCGTCATTACCGGCACCAGCGGTGATGCCAGCCTGCTTGGCAGCCGCGCCGACAAATTGCTCGGCAATCAGTGGCAGCAGTACCTGAAACCGGAAGTACAACGTCAGGAGCTGGACGAATCATTCCGTATTTCAGTCCCCATCATGGTGCCGGGGATGAGCCGCAACTGGGCCATCATCGTCACCCTGCCCTACAAGGTGGTGCTAGCTGGGGCCGATCAGCTGGAGAGCCAACTCAACGAGATGAACCGGGCCGCCGTGACCCAGCAACTGGTCGGCGCCTTTATCGTGCTGGTACTGGCGCTGGCCACCATGCTGGTGATTGCCCGCAGCATCACCGGCCCTATCCGTCAGATGGTCAGCCTGGTGGATGACATCGCCGATGGCGAGGGGGATCTCACCAAGCGCCTCGCGACCCGCTCGGTGGATGAGCTAGGGGATCTTGCCAAGGGGATCAACCGCTTTATCGACAAGCTGCAAGGGCTGCTCGGGGATGTGCTGAAAACGGCCAGCGAGGTGAACCGTCACGCCTGCGACACAGATCGCATCGCCGGTCAGACCGACACCAACCTGCAACATCATCAGGCGGAGATGGAGCAGATGCTGACTGCGGTACAAGAGATGTCCTATGTCAGTCAGGAGGTCGCCACCCACGCCAACAACACCGCCGACTCGGCCAAACAGGCGCAAGGCGCGGCGGATCAGGGCAAGGAGCGCTTCCAGCAGGTGATCCAGTCGATGCACAAGGTGGCGGCAGAAGCCGGTAAAGGGGCCGAAGTGGTCGAAGGGCTGGCTCACGACAGCGCCCAGATCACCAGCATCCTCACCGTCATTCAGGGGATTGCCGATCAGACCAACCTGCTCGCCCTCAACGCCGCTATCGAGGCGGCACGGGCAGGCGAACAGGGACGCGGCTTTGCGGTGGTCGCCGACGAGGTGCGCAAACTGGCGGGCAATACCCAGCAAGCGGTGCAGAACACCCAGGAGTTGATCGAGAAGATCCGCCAGAGTTCCAGCAATGCGGTCAACGCTATCACCCAGAGCCAGCAACTGACTCATCAGGCGGTGAGCGAAGCGGATCTCGCGGAAGAGGCGCTCGGCAGCATCTACAAAGCTATCTCCACCATCAACGACATGACCTATCAGATCGCCTCCGCCGCCGAAGAGCAGAGTTCGGTCTCCGAGACCGTCTCCGGCAACCTGTCAAAAACCAACGCACTGGCCAACGACATTGCTCAGGATGCGACCGAAACGGCCAAAGCCAGTCAGGCATTGCGTCAGGCGGCCGACAAATTGCAGCAATTATTGGGTCAATTTCGTCTCAGCTGATAATTTTCCTCTCGCGGACTCTCCCCCTCGGGGGCGAGTCCGTTTACCATAGGCAACGAATTTGCCTGATGGCAGGCAATGTAGTGAGAGGTAAATGCCGTGCCCACCCCGGACCGTCGCCCACGAGGCCATAACAGACGAGCCCAGCAGCGTCGCCAAGACGAATCACAAGGATCCCTGCTCCATCGCATCAATGCCGCGACCCTGTCCCTGCGCCAACGTTTTGGCCAAGGGATGAGCAACCTTGGCCAACGCCGCCAGGATGCCAAAGCAGGCAAATTCAAGCTGTCCAGCCCGCTGCCCCGCAAAAACACCATAGGTCTGCTGATCCTGGTCCCGCTCTGGCTGCTGGTGCTGGCTTGGGAGCCGGCGCCGTCCGCCCCCAAAGCCGCCCCTTCCGGCTCGCTGGAAGTACCGCTGGCTGTGCCTGCTCAGGCCCTCACCGTCGGTAACGGCGCGGCAGGCAGTGCGCCTGCGGCAACCAAACCGGTCGAAGAGAAGGTCAACGGCACCTGGCTGCAACACGATGTTCAGGCTGGTGAGACCCTCTACTCCATCTGGCGCAAATTCGAGTTGCCGGGTGCCGAGCTGAGCCGCCTGATCGCCATTGAGGGGCCGGATCGCCCCCTGACCCGCCTGCAATCGGGCCGAACGGTCTTTATTCTGGTGGACGACACCCGCCGCATCCAGCGGGTGGAGATCCGCTCCTACGGTCAGGCGGTCTACCGCTACGACCGGCAGGGTGAAGGGTTCGCCCTCAAGGAATAACAACACGGGAGGCGCTGGCCTCCCGTTTTTTTCGGTCAAATCTCTTCAAATAAGCTACTGACTTCACAATATTTTTAGCTTGTTCAAAAAACGAAAGGGGTCAAATTGACAAGGATCGGCGCTAACGTACAATCGTTTGTGCTTTAGACAGGGATTGTTCTACGTGCTACTGGGACAAATAGACGTGGTCAGTCATGAGCCAACCCCTGCTTGCAAGGCAAATGCAGCCCAGCACGGGCTTAGTTTCATTTTGTTATTGATAGGATTTAGCACATGTCTGACATTCGCACCGGCCAGGTAAAATGGTTCAACGAAACCAAGGGTTTTGGCTTTATTGAGCAATCTCAGGGTCCGGACGTTTTCGTTCACTTCTCCTCCATCCAGAGCACCGGTTTCAAAACTCTGGCTGAAGGTCAAAAAGTCCAGTTCACTGTGACCCAGGGCCAAAAAGGCCCCCAGGCTGAGAACGTTACTCTGGTCTAAGCCCGCGCCAGTGAATCATGCAGGAGGAGCCAAGGCCCCTCCTCTTTTTTTGCCCGCAATTTACCCTCTCCGGTCACCACCGCTTGTCTCGTTCAGCCCACAGAGTGAGCCCCCGCATGCCCTTCCTGTTGACAGAAGACGGCTGAGACGCGCGGAGTAAACGCCAGATACGACAAAGCATCGCAGCGCGATGTGATGGGCAATTTCGAATATGGATTGGTGTACTTCGAGGAGAGAGATTTTGAGCGGGAAACGAGACTCGAACTCGCAACCCCAGCCTTGGCAAGCACGGATCATGCTCTACCAACTGAATGTGGCCGTGATTGTATGGAGAAACTGGATTCTTGAGCTTGGGGGGAAAAGAGATTGAATTCGAAGAGAGATTGGAGCGGGAAACGAGACTCGAACTCGCGACCCCGACCTTGGCAAGGTCGTGCTCTACCAACTGAGCTATTCCCGCAACAGAATGTCATTTGCAAGTGATTGGAGCGGGAAACGAGACTCGAACTCGCGACCCCGACCTTGGCAAGGTCGTGCTCTACCAACTGAGCTATTCCCGCAACGGAATATCATTTGCAAGTGATTGGAGCGGGAAACGAGACTCGAACTCGCGACCCCGACCTTGGCAAGGTCGTGCTCTACCAACTGAGCTATTCCCGCAACGGAATATCATTTGCAAGTGATTGGAGCGGGAAACGAGACTCGAACTCGCGACCCCGACCTTGGCAAGGTCGTGCTCTACCAACTGAGCTATTCCCGCAACGGAATATCATTTGCAAGTGATTGGAGCGGGAAACGAGACTCGAACTCGCGACCCCGACCTTGGCAAGGTCGTGCTCTACCAACTGAGCTATTCCCGCAACGGAATATCATTTGCAAGTGATTGGAGCGGGAAACGAGACTCGAACTCGCGACCCCGACCTTGGCAAGGTCGTGCTCTACCAACTGAGCTATTCCCGCAACGGAATATCACTTACATATATCTACTAAAAACTGTTTGGAGCGGGAAACGAGACTCGAACTCGCGACCCCGACCTTGGCAAGGTCGTGCTCTACCAACTGAGCTATTCCCGCAACAGAATGTCATTTGCAAGTGATTGGAGCGGGAAACGAGACTCGAACTCGCGACCCCGACCTTGGCAAGGTCGTGCTCTACCAACTGAGCTATTCCCGCAACGGAATATCACTTACATATATCTACTAAAAACTGTTTGGAGCGGGAAACGAGACTCGAACTCGCGACCCCGACCTTGGCAAGGTCGTGCTCTACCAACTGAGCTATTCCCGCAACAGAATGTCATTTGCAAATAGATTGGAGCGGGAAACGAGACTCGAACTCGCGACCCCGACCTTGGCAAGGTCGTGCTCTACCAACTGAGCTATTCCCGCAACAAATTGTGTTCGAAGGTGCAATGATGATTGGAGCGGGAAACGAGACTCGAACTCGCGACCCCGACCTTGGCAAGGTCGTGCTCTACCAACTGAGCTATTCCCGCATCGGGCTGGACTGAACCAGTTTCATCATCACTTATTGGAGCGGGAAACGAGACTCGAACTCGCGACCCCGACCTTGGCAAGGTCGTGCTCTACCAACTGAGCTATTCCCGCATCGGGCTGGACTGAACCAGTTTCATCATCACTTATTGGAGCGGGAAACGAGACTCGAACTCGCGACCCCGACCTTGGCAAGGTCGTGCTCTACCAACTGAGCTATTCCCGCAACTACCTTAAAACAGGCCGTACAGCATTTGGTTGCTTGCGCTACTGTACGGGAGCCGAATTATAAGAGCAGACATTCCAATTGCAAGGGCTTTTTTGTCTGGTTGCGCGCGTTCGCTCAAAAGCTGGCCGAACTGTCGATTTTAGCAACCAAACCGGGGCAACTCCTTGCCAGTGACTCAGATCTTGAAGACGTGGCTGCGATAGAAGCGCAGTTCGGCGATCGATTCGCGGATGTCATCCAGTGCCTGATGGGTGCCACTCTTGGTGAACTGATCCAGCAGTTCTGGCTGCCAGCGACGGACCAGCTCCTTGATGGTGCTGACGTCCACGTTGCGATAGTGGAAGAAGGCTTCCAGCTCGGCCATGTGCTTGACCATGAAGCGGCGATCCTGACCGATGCTGTTGCCACACAGCGGGCTGGTGCGCTCCGGCACCCACTGGCGGATAAAGTCGAGGGTCTCGGCAATGGCTTTCGCCTCGTCGTGCTGGCTCGCCTTGACCCGGGCCACCAGACCGCTCTTGGTGTGGGTGTTGACGTTCCAGTCGTCCATCTTGGCAAGCTCTTCATCACTCTGATGAATGGCGATGACCGGCCCTTCGGCCAGTACGTTCAGATCCTTGTCGGTGACGATGGTGGCGATCTCCAGTACCACGTTCTGTTCGGGGTCCAGACCCGTCATCTCCATGTCGATCCATACCAGGTTCTGCGCGCTGACTGTCATGATTGCTCTCTCTGTTGGGAGGAATGGCGGAATTTTGCCAATTTGCATGTATCATACTGGCTTTGGATCTGTTCATAAACTGGCGAATCGAGTGGCAAAGAAAGCAAAACTCAATCTGGGTCAACAAAGGCGCGTCCAGGCCAACCGCGAACGGCGGCTGCAAAAAGATCACTCCACGGTGGTGGATGACACCCTGTTTGGCCCGGCCATCGAAGGGGTGGTGATCAGCCGTTTTGGTCAGCACGCAGACGTGGAAGCGGTCGATGGCACCATCCACCGCAGCAACCTGCGCCGCAGCAGCATCAGCAGTCTGGTGTGCGGCGACAAGGTGGTGTGGCGTCCCGGCCTCAATGCCGCGACAGCGGGCGTCATCGAGGCGGTGCATCCGCGCCACTCGGTACTGACTCGGCCGGACTTCTACGACGGGGTCAAACCCATCGCCGCCAATATCGACCAGATCATCATCGTCTCGGCGGTGATGCCCGAGTTCTCCACCAACATCGTCGACCGCTATCTGGTGGCCGCCGAGGATGTGGAGATCCAGCCGCTCATCGTGCTGAACAAGGTCGATATGCTGGATGACGCGGCGCGCAAGCGCATCGATCGCCAGCTCGAACCCTATCGCAAGCTTGGCTATCAGGTGATCCTGGTGAGCTGCGAGAGCGGCGAAGGACTCGACGAGCTCAAGGCCCAGTTTGAAGGCAAGATCAGCATCTTCGTCGGCCAGTCCGGGGTCGGCAAATCGTCCCTGACCAACGCCCTGATGCCGGGGCTGGATGTGCTCACCGGCGAGATCTCCGAAAACTCGGGACTCGGTACGCACACCACTACCACGGCGCGACTCTACCACTTCCCGAGCGGCGGCGATCTGATCGACTCCCCCGGGATCCGCGAGTTCGCCCTCTGGCATCTGGAAGCCGATCGCATCACCTGGTGCTTTATCGAGTTCCGCGACTATCTGGGTGGCTGCAAGTTCCGCGACTGCACCCACAAGGACGATCCCGGCTGTGCCCTGCGGGCGGCAGTCGACAGTGGCGCCATCAGCGCCGATCGCTTCCACAACTATCACCGCATCCTGGAAACCATGCAGGAAGCCCGTCACGGTCGCCAACAGGCGCGCCTGTGACCCTAAAAAACCTACGTTGATGATGAACATGAGCATTACTGACAACCTGAAAATTGCCGGTCAATACTGTCTGCCCAAGCACGCCCTCTCCCGTCTGATCGGCAAGTTTGCCGCAGCCGAAGCGGGCAACCTCACGACCAAAGTGATTGAGGCTTTTATCAAGCAGTATCAGGTCGACATGAGCGAGGCGCTGCACGAGAGTCCGGCCCACTACAAGAGCTTCAACGCCTTCTTCACCCGTGAGCTCAAGCCCGGTATCCGCCCGATAGTTGACGATGCCATGACCCTGGCGCTGCCGGTGGATGGCACCGTCAGCCAGCTCGGCCCCATCCAGCAGGGCCGCATCATTCAGGCCAAGGGCCACGACTACAGCGCCCGCGAGCTGCTGGGTGGCTATGAGGATCTGGTTGCGCCGTTCAAGGATGGCGACTTTGCCACCATCTATCTGGCGCCCAAGGATTACCACCGCATCCATATGCCGCTGGACGGCGTGCTGGAGAGCATGGTGTTCGTGCCGGGGGATCTCTTCTCCGTCAACCCGCTCACCGCCGAGAACGTGCCCAACCTGTTTGCCCGCAACGAGCGGGTGGTCGCTACCTTCCGCACCCCGCACGGCCCCATGGCGCTGGTGCTGGTCGGCGCGACTATCGTGGCCAGCATCGAGACCATCTGGGCCGGCAACATTGCGCCGACCAAAGAGAAGAAGGTGGTGCGCTGGGACTACACGGGCGACGAGGCCATTACCCTGCAAAAAGGCGCCGAGATGGGTCTGTTCAAGCTGGGCAGCACCGTGGTCTGCCTGTTTGGCCCGGGCATGCTGGCCGGTTTCGAACCTCACTTGGCCAACGGGGTGACCACCCGCATGGGCCAACCCTTTGCCAAACTGGCGGAGCAGGCATGAGCGCAGAACAGCCGACCCCGGCGCAGAAAAACAACCCGCTGCACGGGCTGACCCTGGAAGCGATCGTCACCGCGCTGGTCGAACACTATGGCTGGGAAGAGCTGGGGCAGCAGATCAATATCCGCTGCTTCACCGATAATCCCAGCATCAAGTCCAGCCTGAAGTTCTTGCGCAAGACCCCCTGGGCTCGGGAGAAGGTAGAGAGCCTCTACCTCTACGTCCAGCGCAAGCAAGCCAAATCGAAGAAGGAAGGGCAAGATGGCCTTTAAGATTACCTATACCTATAAAAAACAGGCCAAAGAGATCGGCTACGCGAACGACAAGTTCCGCAGCATCTACGACGCCATCGCCGCTGCCGAAGGGCTGGATCTCACCAGTTTCCACGCCATGGAGGCTCAGCTGGCTCAGGTTTGTCGCCGTGACAAAAAAAGCGTAAAGGATTACCAGGAGAACTACTTCAAAGAGTTGGGATTCTCCAACATCGTCATTGAACGGGATCATCTCGAAGACAAGCAGGAGTAATCATGAGAACCTTGACTCTGCTGGCCGCCTCTCTGCTATTGGCCGCCTGCAGCGCACCGGAGCAACCTATGACAGGCACCATGCCAGGCAGTGATCGCGACAGCCACGGCTGTATCGGCAGTGCCGGTTACCAGTGGTCACCACTGGCTAACCAGTGCGTGCGCCTGTTTGAACAGGGCGTACGACTGAACCCGACCGATACCAGCCAGACCAGCAGCGCTTTCGTGCTGTTCAACGCTGACCAGACGCAGGCCGAACTGCATCTGCCAAGCGGCGAGCTGCTTGCGCTGACCCGTCAGGGCGCGGAAGGCAACTGGTCCTGGCAAGGTGGCGACTACATCCTCTTCCCCTGGAAGGGTTATGTGCTCAAGTCCGGTGACAAGGTGCTCTATCAGGGGGAATAACCCAAAGCGATAGCGCACTGCATGGTATCGATGCGATACCAGCGAAAAAAATGCCGACCATGTGGTCGGCATTTTTGTATGTGAAACAGCCTGTTATCAGGCTCGGCTGAGGTAATCGGCCTGCCCAACCCACTTGTAGCTGGTGAGCTCGGTGAGCCCCATGGGGCCGCGAGCATGCAGCATCTGGGTCGAGACCGCCACTTCAGCGCCCAGACCAAACTGGCCGCCATCGGTGAAACGGGTCGAGGCGTTGACGTAGACTGCCGCCGACCCGGCGCCATTGACGAAACGCTCGGCATTGGCCAGATCGTTGGTCAGGATGGCATCAGAGTGACCGGCGTTATGCTCGCGCATATGAGCCAGCGCTTCGCTGACATCCGCCACCAGCTTGACCCCCAGGGTCAGCCCCAGCCACTCGGTATCGAAATCCTCTGGCCCAGCCTCGCACAGATTGTCGGCGCCCGCCAGTAGCGCCATGGCATTGGCCGCGCCGACCAGTGTCACCTTGCGTTCATTCATCAGCGCCACCAGCTGCGGCAGGAAGGTGGCAGCCACCTTCTCGTGTACCAGCAGGGTATCGAGGGCATTGCAGGCGGAGGGACGCTGTACCTTGGCATTCTCGATGACCGCCAGGGAACGCACCAGATCGGCGCTCTCGTCGACGAAGATGTGGCTGATGCCGAAACCGCCGATGATGACCGGGATGGAACTGTTCTCCTTGCACATCTTGTGCAGCCCGGCACCGCCGCGCGGAATGATCATGTCCACATAACGGTCGAGGCGCAGCAACTCGCCGACCAGCGCCCGATCCGGATTGTCGATGTACTGCACCGCCGCCTGCGGCAAGCCGGAGGCGACCAGCGCATGCTGGATCACCTGCACCAGCTCCAGATTGGAGTGGAAGGTCTCGCGCCCGCCACGCAGTATGCTGGCGTTGCCGGTCTTGAGGCAGAGGCTGGCGATGTCGATGGTGACGTTGGGGCGCGCCTCGTAGATGACGCCGATAACCCCGATGGGCACCCGCCGACGGGAGAGCCGCAAGCCGTTCTCCAGCACCCGGCTATCCATTTCGGCACCGACCGGATCATCCAGAGTGATCACCTTGCGCACATCGGCCACAATCCCGGCCAGACGAGCCGGATTGAGCAGCAGGCGATCCAGCATGGCTTCTGACAAGCCAGCCTCACGGCCAGCCGCGATATCCTTGTCGTTGGCCGCGAGGATCTGCTCGCTTCGCGCCTCCAGCTCGTCGGCGATGGCGGCCAGCGCCCGATTCTTCTGCGCCGTGCTGATAGTGGCCAGCTGATAGGCGGCTTCACGGGCCGCCTGCCCCATTTTCTCCAGACTCATCTCGGTTCCCTTTTATTCATGCTGTGCCGCCCTGATTAGAGCAGCACCCTATTATCTCGGTGGATAGCCCACAGATCCCGTAGCCATCGTTGGCTCTGGGCTGCTAACACCGATCCACTCAGAGCAGCACCATATCGTCTCGATGGATGGCTACTGAACCATATCCGTAGCCCAGTACCTGCTCAATCTGATCCGAGTGGACGCCGCGCAGCTTCTCCAGCTCCAGATGGTCGTAACGGCAGATGCCGCGGGCCAGTTCAACCCCTTTGGGATCGAGAATGCGCACCACATCACCCCGGATGAAGTCGCCCCTGACCGCGACGATCCCCTTGGGCAGCAGGCTGGAGCCTTTATCCTTCATGGCGGCCACTGCACCCTGATCCACCTGCACTTCGCCGTGAGGGGGTGGGCCTGCCAAAATCCAGCTCTTGCGCCCTTCCAGCGGGGACGCCAACGCAGGGAACAGGGTGCCAATCCGCTCGCCCTTGGCGAGACGACCGATCACCTCCGGCATCTGGCCGGTGGCGATCACCACGTTGACACCGGCACGACGCGCCACATCGGCCGCCTGCAGCTTGGTGGCCATGCCACCGGTGCCGAGGCCACTGACGCTGTCACCCGCCAGCGAGCGCAGGGTGTCGTCGATGGTCTGCACCTCTTCGATCAGCTGGGCATCCGGATTGGTGCGCGGATCGGCGGTGAAGAGCCCCTTCTGGTCGGTCAGCAGGATCAGCAGATCCGCATCCGCCAGAATGGCGGCACGGGCGGAGAGGTTGTCGTTGTCGCCCACCTTGATCTCGGCGGTCGCCACTGCGTCGTTTTCGTTGATCACCGGAATGATCCGGTGATCAAGCAGGGTACGCAGGGTGTCGCGGGCATTGAGGTAGCGTTCCCGATCTTCCAGATCGGCACGGGTCAGCAGCATCTGGCCGATATGCAGGCCATAGAGGTTGAACAGATCCTGCCATACCCGAATGAGCTGGGTCTGGCCGACCGCCGCCAGCATCTGCTTGTTGGGCAGGGTTGGCGCTAGTGGCGGGTGGCCCAGATGCTCACGCCCGGCGGCGATCGCCCCTGATGTAACGACCACGACCCGATGGCCGTGACGGTGCAAGGCCGCACACTGTCTGACCAGCTCGACCATATGGGCACGATTGAGCTGGGAAGACCCCCCTGTGAGCACGCTGGTACCCAACTTGACGACTATGGTTCTGTTTTCCATGGGAGCATAAAGGCTAAAAAAGTAAGGAATATCTTTATACCCACGGCCATGGAGCCCTGCAAGGCAATTAACGTCGGGGGTGAGGAGATGCGGGCAAAGGCCCGGATGATTGCGAGCGGAGTGGAAAATAACTGACTGATGGCCCGGCAAGAGGCGTGACGCGGCTTGCCGGGCATCAGGGATCAGGCGGCGGTGACGCTCAATTCGTTAGTGACCTGCTCGGCAGGCACCAAGTGGCACTCCAGTGCCGTCAGTTTGTCGCTGATGAGCTTGTAGAAACGGTTGAGGGTCCGCTCCACCTCGACCTGGTGCTTCTTGGGGATCGGCTTGTCCAGCCACTCGCCATCAGCATTGTAGAAACCGAGCTGATAGTGATAACGGAAATGGTGATCGTCCTGCTCCAGCACCAGCCACCAGCCCCAGAACTCCCGTTTGTCCGGCGCCGGCTTGGCGCTGACGCAGACCGACAGGCAGTCGAAACGATAACGCCCCTCTTCGCAGAGATCTTCGCGCAAATAGGGGCCAATGGCAGCAAACTGCCGCAGCAGTCGCTTGTAGGTCACTTTTTCAGACATGTTAACCTCCCTGTTAAACAAGCCGCGCCACCTCGGGATGGCGTCAGTTTTTTAGCGCAATATCAGGTACACAAATGCTGTTTCAGCCACTCGACGATTTCGTCCAGCGCCTTGTCATACACCTCCAGCAAAGGCTGCTTATCGAAAACGATGGCCTTGCCATTACGACTGGCCGCCGCCAATGCCCGTACATCCTGCTCGGGACAAATAAAATCTCGCTTGTGTCCAATACTCAATATCGGCACAGAGGTGCGAGTCCCCAGTAATCCTTGCGTTTTCAGTGAAAATACCTGGCACTTGGTACGCATGCCGTCCCACTGCGCCGCATCGGCCCCCAACCGGTTGGCCAGACTGTCCCGCATCATGCGCGGGCACTTGGCAAACAGCTCCTGATTGGTAAACACCTGATTGACCCCGGCCCCGACACAGACCACGGTACGCAGCTTGAACGGTTCGATAAAGGCCAGTCTGGCTGCGACATTCCCCGCCAAACGCATCCCCACCATGGCGATACGCTGATGATCGACCCAGGCCACCTCGGAGAGGTAGTGCAGCACCGCCTGATGGAGGCGGCTGGTATCCTGCACCAGCGGCCAATGCTCGGCATAGCCGATGCCCGGCATGTCGAGAGAGAGCATGCCGATGCCATGGGGTTCGAGTCGCTTGAGATAGAAGTTGAGGAAATCGAGCTGCAGTGAGTCGATCCCGCCGCTGATGATCACCAGCGGCACCGGTTTGTCGGTGGTCGGCAGGTGGAGATAACCCTGAATATTCTTGCCGCGAAAGGGCACCTGGATCTCTTTGAGCGGCACCTTGAACAGGCGGCCAGCCTCGCGATAGGCCATGTTGCCGAGCAGTTGGGCCTGATCCGCCAGTTCGTCGTCTTTGAGATGGGGATAGCTGGCGATGGAGTAGTAGCGCACCGCCTTGAGCAGCTGTTTCAGCGCACCCGCGGCATCCCCCTGCTCGCGCAGCTCGCGGCCCTGTTTGAAATAGTTGCCAGCCACCTGGCTCCACTCGTAGATCCAGTTGCCGGGCACATAGCCCTTGATGGTATCGAGATAGCAGTCGTGAGTGCGCTCACCCGTCGCCATGGCGATGCGGGCCAGGGTCTGCTCCACCTCGATCGGATCAGCCCCCTGCCAGGCCCAGGAGGGTCGGCGCAGCAGGCGATACCAACTCTTTGACATGGAGCCGTCGATAAACATCTCGTCTGACGCGGCCTCCGCCAGATCAGCCGGGCTGGAGTTGGAGATCTCGGATGTTTCCAATACCTTCTTGACGCGGGTAAAGAGCTGTTCGGTCAGGTTTAGGTCGTCGTTCAAGTCCAAGATAGTGTCTCATTCATATCAGGCAATGGTCCATCTTAACCACTTTTAGCGCCACTCAGCCACCCCGCAACAGATTGATAGACAAAAAAACAGGGCTCCTAATTGGAGCCCTGTGAAACCATTCTTGCCGCGTGCGGCCAATTGACGCAGTGAACGTCAAATTCCGATCCTGTTACTGTTCGTCGCAGATCGGTGTGGCGAACTCCAGCGCCATATCCCACGGCTGTTCGATCCAGGTATCCTGCGGGATCGCCACTTCGAAATCGTCCAGCAGCGCTTCGCCCATCGGCTTGGCAAAGATCGCAATGAACTTGGCTTTCGGGTAGAGCTCGCGGATCGCCTTGGCGGTGGTGCCGGTATCCACCAGATCTTCCACCACCAGCCAGCCTTCGCCGTCACCGGCTGTGGTGGCGGCCTTCACAACCACCAGCTCGCGCTGGTTGTCATGGTCATAGCTGGAGATGCAGAGGGTTTCCACATTACGAATGCCAAGTTCACGGGCCATCAGGGCAGCGGGCACCAGACCACCGCGGCTGACCGCGATGATACCTTTCCACTGGCTGACAGGCAGCTGACGACGGGCCAGACGGCGAGCTTCACGTTGCAGGTTGTCCCACGACACATAGAATTTTTTAGGCATAGTAATGAACTCAACGACTTATAGTTAAAACAAAGGGTTATGGCGCAACGGTGCGCCGTGTTATGCAATGCTTACGTAATTCTGCCGCCACTTTGCCGCCATTTTTTGCCTATGAGTGAGGGCTGGCCAGAGGGTTTAATCTGACCGCGTCATCAAGGTGATCGGGGGCAAAGTGTGCGTATCTCATGGTCATCGTGATGCTGCTGTGACCGAGGATGCTCTGTAGGACAAGGATATTACCACCGTTCATCATGAAATGGCTCGCAAACGTATGCCGCAGGACGTGAGAAAGTTGCCCTTCGGGCAGTTTTACCCCTGAATTTTCGGCGGCGTATTCGAATGCGTCATAGCATGGGGGGAACAGCTTGCCCTCATAGAGGCCCCGCTTGGGGATGATTTCATAGAGTTCTGGCGAGATAGGGACCGAGCGATTGCGCTTGCTCTTGGTCTGGGTGAAGGTCAGCCGGTATTTGCTCACCAGGGATCGGCTCAACCCCTGCACCTCAGACCAGCGGGCACCGGTGGCCAGACAGAGCTTGACCACGGTGGTCAGGGCCGGAACGCGCGACTTGGCACCGCTGGCCAGCAGCAGGTCGATCTCGGCTGCCGTCAGGAACGACATTTCATTCTCTTGGGTTTTCACCTTGCGCAGCCCCGTCAGTGGGTGTGAATCGCCCCTGATTTTCTAGACACTCTGTTGCTGAAAAATAAACTGCCTTTCAAACTCTACCGGCGACAGCCCATCATTGGAACCATGACGCCTGATTGGGTTGTAAAACATCTCGATATAATCAAATACGTCGCTGCGGGCTTCGTCTCTTGTCGCGTAAATCCTGCGCTTGATCCGCTCCCGTTTGAGCAACTGGAAGAAACTCTCGGCGACAGCATTGTCGTGACAGTTGCCGCGTCGGCTCATGCTGCAACTCAGGTTGTGGGCCTTCAGAAAGTCCTGCCATTCACCACCGGTAAACTGGCTGCCCTGATCCGAATGCACCAGTACCGGCTGCTTGGGCTTGCGCCGCCAGACGGCCATCAATAACGCATCC
>NZ_MQSY01000019.1:0-17083 GCF_001921245.1 Aeromonas sp. YN13HZO-058
GGATACGTGAGTCTGCGGGAAGCGAAGCGGGATATCAGCTATTACCTGATGGATTCCTACAACTGGGGGCGTCCACATCAATACAATGACGGGATACCGCCAGCAAAAGCCGAGGATCGGCCTAACCAAGTGTCCGGATTTAGTTGACCACTACAAAGAGGGCATCGTTGAGGTAGACGAGACCTTCTTCCTCGAATCGTTCAAGGGGCAACGGGGACTACCACGTCCGCCAAGACATCGTGGTGGTAAGGGGCGAACCCGTGGAACCGGGCCGGATTACATCTCGGTGATGGTGGTACAAGACCGAGCAGGCCACCATGCGGATTTTCAGTTGGAGAAAATAGATGCCGAGGCGGTCATCGCGGTCTTGCAGCCGCTGGTATCACCGGATGCGGTACTGTGTAGCGATGGAGCGGGTGTGTATGCCTGTTTCAGCAAAGAGCAGGGCGTAACCCATCAGGTAGTGCACAATCGCCAAGGCGAACGGGTGGTCGGTGCGTATCACACATCTAGCACGTGAACGGGTATCACCATCGGTTGAAAGAGTGGATGGAGCACTTCCATGGCGTTGCGACTCATTATCTGAGGAATTATCTGGGTTGGCGCAGGATGCTGGAGCGTTACTGGAGGGGCGTAAATATCAAAGCGTGTTTGCATGAAGCGCTGGGACGCCCCATGCAACACGTAATTGGGACATAGCCTATTTGAAGACGCGGAAACGGGTGGCGTCGTCGATAAAGGTCTTGTCGCCAGCCGCTTGCTTGATGCTGCCAAAGGGCATCTGGGCGCGCAGCAGCCAGCTGGCGGGCAGGTTCCACTCCTTGCGTACCGCCTCGTCGATGAGTGGGTTGTAGTGCTGCAGGGATGCACCGATCTTCTCCTGAGCCAGCGTGGTCCAGACCGCAAACTGGGCGATGCCGGTGGCATGCTCCGACCAGACGGGGAAGTTGTCGGCATAGAGGGCGAATTTTTGCTGCAGATCCTTGATGACGTCGGTGTCCTCGAAGAACAGCACTGTGCCAAAGCCTGCGCGGAAGCTGCCATCCACCTTGGCCTCACTCTGGGCATAGGCTTCCGGCGGCACAATCTTCTTCAGCTCGGCTTTGACCATATCCCACAGCTTGTGGTGTTGGGCGCCAAACAGAATGACGGCGCGGGAGCTCTGGGAGTTGAAGGAGGAGGGGCTGTGCTTGATGGCATCCTGGATCAGGGCCGTCAGCTGCTCCGGCGTATGGGACACCTGGTCACCCAGGGCATAGATGGTGCGACGTGCTTTGATCTGCTCGATAAACGGACTGCTCATAACATCTCCTTTGTTTGCCTGATAGTCATCTTCGGCGCTGGCAGCAAGGCCATCCGGCTCCAATCGCTCAAGTTATAGACTATACCACCCGATTATCTTCCGGGCGTTTACACACAGTGGGTTCACTTTCAACTGAGGGTTAATACCCTGCACACAGGCGATCCCGTTGAGTGTCAGTTAACGGGGTTGAGGCTAGCTGAACAGCCAGCCCAGCTGAGATTGCGCTCGCAAGTCCCGCGCAGGTGACAGGAGCTGTCCGATCGCCAGTGGTCGGGGTGGGGCTGCGACAGCCTCCCGGCCCTGCCGAGGGCCGTGCCATTGCTGTGAAATAAAAATTTTCTTGTGGTTATTCAAGCGATTGAATTCGAGCTTGCCGGTCACGCCTGTTGCCGGGCTTCAACTGAGAGTCTATTTGCCGCCAGCCCCCCACTGGCTTGCTGCCTGCCGGTTTGTATAGTGCAGAGGAAATTAATCAGGTTTGACAGGAGTACCCATGGAGATGAATACGCGTGGCATCGGCGCTCTGGCTCTGCTGGGGGCGTTATTGCTGGGCAGTACGGCGGCCCACGGTTCGGAAACCCTCAACACCATTCTCGGTGGCGGGGCGGGCGGGGTGGCTGGCACCATGATCGGCAAGGAGCTGGGGGGTGATACCGGCGCGCTGGTGGGGGCTGCGTTGGGCGGCGCTGCCGGTGGCGCGGCGACGGCCAACAAGGGCAACAAGAATGAAGCGGCCCTTGGCGGCGCGGTGGGGGCGCTGGGTGGTGCCGCCATCGGCAAGAGTGTCGGCGGCGATACCGGTCAACTGATCGGCGCCGGGGTCGGCGGGGCGGGTGGTTCGGCCATCGGCGCCAAAACCGGCGATGGTCACAAGAGTCAGGATCGCTATTACGATGACGACGATGATCATCACCATCACAAACACCACAAGAAGCACAAAAAGCATAAGAAGCACAGGTGGCACGACGACGATTGATGCGTGCGCAGTGAATGCGGAAGATGCAAAACGGGGCCTGTTGGCCCCGTTTTGCATGGTCTGGTCACCTGATTTTGCGGTTACCAGCGCGCGGTCACACCAGCCGGTGCTGGCGGCGACCGGCGGCAAAGGCGTTGATGTTGTCGATCAGCTGATCGGCGAGACGCTGCATCGACTCCTCACTGGCCCACGCCACATGAGGGGTCAGAATGAAGTGGGGGTATTGCAGCGCCTTCATCAAGGGATGGTCGGGGGGCGGCGGCTCGACGCTCGCCACATCGAAACCGGCACCGCCGAGCCGACCGTTGGCCAACGCTTGCAGCAGCGCCTCCTCATCCACCAGCCCGCCCCGGCCGACGTTGATCAGCAGGGCGCCCGGTTTCATCAGATCCAGCTCCCGCTCGCCAATCAGGTTGCGGGTGTAGGGGGTAAGCGGGCAGTGCAGGCTGATGACGTCCGAGCTTTGCAGCAGTTCGTCGAGGGGCAGGCGATCCTCGTCGTGGCTGGCGCCGACCTGACTCTGGGCGTAGCGCACCGTCATCCCCATCCCTTTGGCCCGCTCGCCGAGCGCCTGACCGAGCGTCCCCTTGCCGATGATGCCGAGCTGTTTGCCGTGCAGATCCATGATGTTGTGGTCGAAGAAGCAGAACTGGCCGCTTTGCTGCCAGCGCCCCTCCAGCAGCGACTGGCGCCAGCAGAAAAGGTTGCGCGACAGGGCCAGCATCAGCGCCATGGCGTGCTCCGGCACTGAGGGGCCCGAGTAGTTGCGGATGTTGCACACCCCGACGTTGGCGGCGCGGCACGCCTCCAGATCCACGTTGTCGCTGCCGGTGGCGGCCAGCGCAATGAGTTTCAGCTCAGGCAGCTGGGCCAGCTCGGCGGCGCCGATCCGCACCTTGTTGATGATGGCGATGCGGGCATCTTTGAGCCGCTCCACCACCTGTTCCGGGGCGGTACGCGGATAGCTCTGCCAGTGATGGGGGAAGTCGGGATGATGCAGGGTGATGCCCGCATCCAGGGTATCGCTGTCGAGAAATACGATTTGCTGCATGGACCTTCCTGCCATTGTTCAGGTTCGAGGAGCCATGATGCCAAAGAGGATGCAGTCAGGGCCAGCTTGTCGCTGTGCCAGGGGGGCGCTTTATCCGGCAGATGTGAGCTGGCGCGCGCTTTGTTGCGCCACGGTGGCGGCCGGTTTAGAGCCAGCCCAGATGGTTGAGCCAACCCTGAATGCGGGTGGGGGTCTCCTCCAGTTCCATCAGGGCGTAGGGGCGATAGTTGAGCTTGTGGCTGCGGCGGCTCTCGCTTTTGCGGGCCTCGGCGGCCAGCAGGGGCCAGCGGCCGCCATCCTCCTGATAGAGATCCAGGGTGGGGATGGCCGCCTGAGCCACCTGTTTGGCCAGGGTCTGGTTGCTCTGCTGGTTGGGGAAGAAACCGTCGAGCAGCACCAGCGCATCGGGGGCGGGCAACTGTTCGCTGGCGATGAGGTTGGCGGTCCAGGCGGCGCCGGTACCTTGCGCCAGGATCAGCTTGAAGCCCCCCTCCTGCAGCTTGGCATCGGCCAGCTTGCTGATCCGCTCGGCAAACTGCTTGCGAAATTCATCGCTGTTTTTCGCTTTTTTCTCGGCGGCAGGATCGAGTTCAGTCTGCTGGGGGGAGGGGAGCAGCAGCAGGGTATCAAAGCCCAGCTGGCCGAGGGCGCGGGTCAGTTGCCACAGCTGGCCGCTGCGCTGCCAGTCCGGCAGTAAAATGGCCAGCCCCAGATAGTTTTCACTGTCGTGTTTGGCGAACAGCACCGTCTGCTTGTCAATCCGGGTGGCATCGGGCAGCCCTTTCCAGTCGCTGGCTTGCCAGTAGTCGATGGGCAGTGGCTCGGCAACGGGAGGTGCGACCTCGCTCGCCTCTGCCTCATGGCCAGCCAGCAAGGTCAATAACAGCAGTGATAAGGATAATCTGGCCATAGTGTGCTCCCCCGGTTATCTGGGTTAGCGGCGGCGGCGGGATTTTCTTGAGAGGAGGCTCCCCCGCAGGGGGAGTCTCGTGCCGTTCGGGGGAGGTTGCGTGCTCCCCTATCGGTGGCGGTGTGAAGATAGAGCTGTCAGCTGCCTGTCGTGCAGGCGCGAGAGCAACAACTGGGCGGCCACGGCGCCGATCAGGGCGAAGAACATATCGGATTGGGTATCCCATGGGTCCCCCTGGGTGCCGAGAAACTCGTCGGCTCCCTGACCCAGCGCCAGTGCCGCTCCCCACTCGATAAATTCATAGGTGGCGCTGATAGCGAGCACCACGCAGACCACCAGAAACGCCAGCATGCGGCCCCCTTGTACATATCCGCCGCGCAGCAGGATCTCCCGACAGGCCAGGGCGGGCACAAACCCCTGAAAGAAGTGACCAATCTTGTCATAAGGGTTGCGGCCAAGTTCCAACCACTGTTGCAGCTCGAAACCGAGCGGCACGCGGGCGTAGGTATAGGCGCCTCCCAGCATCAAGACCATGGCATGGAGGAAGATGCAGAGATAGAGCAGGCTGGTGAGGGGAAACGTGCGATGGGTCAGCAGCAGCAATGGGATGATGATGATCACCGGCGCGACCTCCATCAGCCAGGTTGCCCTGTCATAAGGCTGCCAGCCCGAGAGCGCCAGCAGGAGCAAGGTGGCCAGCAGCAAGAGGATTTTGGTGGTCAATGTCATATGGGGTATCACTCGGGCAAGAGTTGGCATGCATGGCACCATTTAGCCATGTTGGTGTACAGAATACAGCCGCCGGGAGAGCCCACAATAAAAAAAGCGAGCCGGTGGCTCGCTTTCTTCATTCAACGCATGGCGGTCAATTAGTTGACGCGACGCTTGAATTCGCCGGTGCGGCTGTCGATTTCGATCTTGTCACCGATCTCTACGAAGGCGGCAACAGCCAGCTCGTAGGTAGTGCCTTTCAGACGGGCAGGCTTGGTCACTTTACCGGAGGTGTCGCCACGGGCAGCCGGCTCGGTGTACTCAACTTCGCGCACGATGGTGGTCGGCAGTTCTACGGAGATCGCTTTCTCGTTGTAGAAAGTCACTTCGCAGATGTCTTCCATGCCGTCTACCAGGTAGTTCAGCACGTCACCCAGGTTGTCTTTCTCTACGTCGTACTGGTTGTACTCGGTGTCCATAAAGACATACAGGGGATCGGAGAAGTAGGAGTAGGTGCACTCTTTACGTTCCAGCTGAACTACGTCCAGCTTGTCGTCGGCCTTGAAGACGGTCTCGGTCGCGCTGCCGTTCAGCAGGCCCTTCAGCTTCATTTTGACCACGGCGGAGTTACGGCCGGATTTGTTGAATTCAGCCTTCTGAACCACCATCGGCTCGGTGCCGATCATGACTACGTTACCAGCGCGGATTTCCTGTGCGGTTTTCATGTAAAAAATTCCTGTTCGTGAAACGGACGGATAAAAACTGCCAGATTATATACGGCTTTCTAAAAATTTCACCAACCGCGTGACGAGATCCCCATCCCGGAGCAACTTCTGTGACCAGCTTCGCCCATGTTGCTGCCAAATGGCGCTATATCGGGGCCATTGGGCCCAAAGTTCGCGGCAATCTTCGCCACGATTGAGGGCCAGATTGAAGTGGCGTAGCCATTGGGCGCAATCGGCGGGCAGATCGGCAAGATAGTGGTCGAGGAACTGCTCCAGCTTGACCAGATGGGCCTCCTCCTCCTGCTGGTAGATGTGCCACAGGAAAGGACGGGCTGCCCACTGGGCCCGCACGAAGGAGTCCTCCCCACGCACCAGATTGAGATCGCAGCTCCACAGCAGCCGATCGTAACCAGCCTGATCGGTCATCGGCAGCAGCTTGATGGTGAGGTTGCCCGCGTGGAGCAGATCCCCCGCTCTGGCGGTGGTGATGGCCCCTTCAAGGCCTGCGCCGCGCAGCACATCCTGCAGCGAGCGCCCCAGCGGCAGCAGCAGGGTGACGGGCGTGGCGCTCTGGCACCAGCTCTCGACCAGAGTTACCAGCGCATCGCTCTCGTAGGTAAAGAGGCTGACCCGCAGCTCGTGCTCTTGTTTTGGCGACAAACCGAGGCTGGCCCAGTAGGCAGCCAGTCCCGCCTGATCCTGCTGCCACTGTTCCCGTTCGGCGATGAGGTCGTGCTCGCACAGGAGACCGCCGGTTTTAGCGGTAAAGCCCGGGAAGAAGAAGTATTTGTTGAGGCTTTTATTGCCAACCCGCTGCGGCGAGGCGAGGGCGTGGCAATCCTCGACCCAGCTCTCCGCCGAGAGGTACTCCAGATTGATCCAGCAGGGGGGCTTGGGTTGGCTCGCCATCAGTTCGATGAAGGGGGTGGGCAGTTTGCAGGCAAAGGCTTCGATCACCACCCTGGCTGGGGTCATGTCAGTTGGCAGGGTCTCATCCCAGTGCTGAACATAGATGCCATCGACCCACTGGCCATCCTGCGCCGGGTCGAGTCCCGGACAGATGCGGGCAAAGCTTGCCAGATCGTCGACCCAGAGCCGCACCTGGACATTATTGCCATGTGCCGCAATCTTCCCCTCCCGCTTTAGCTGACGAGCGAGCCGCCAGGTGACGCCGATATCGCCGAAGTTGTCGACAACGCAACAGAAGATGTCCCAGTCAAACGGGGGCAGGGGGCTGGTCATGGCGCGGGGTTCCAGATGCAAAAAAACCGGTGCGCAGGGTAGCACACCGGTTGGCTGGCTTCTAACCGTCAGCGCGTGACGACGGTCTGCGGCAGGTTACTCCTTGCCGTAGACGTTGTTCTCCTGCTCACGCACCCGGATAAAGGTGGTGCGCTTGGTGAGTTCCTTGAGTTGGCTGGCGCCGACGTAGGTGCAGGTGGAGCGCACGCCGCCCAGAATGTCGCGCACCGCGTTCTCGACTGGGCCGCGATAGGGCAGCAGCACCATCTTGCCTTCGGAGGCGCGATACTCGGCGACGCCACCGGCGTGTTTGTCCATGGCGCTGGAGGAGCTCATGCCATAGAACTTCATGAAGGGCTCACCGTTCACATCGACGATTTCGCCACCGCACTCCTCGTGAGCTGCCAGCATGCCACCCAGCATCACGAAGTCGGCGCCGCCGCCGAAGGCCTTGGCGACGTCACCCGGACAGGTGCAGCCGCCGTCACCAACGATCTGGCCACCGAGACCGTGGGCCGCATCGGCACACTCGATAATTGCGGAGAGCTGCGGATAGCCGACACCGGTCTTGACGCGGGTGGTGCAGACCGAGCCCGGTCCGATGCCGACCTTGACGATGTCGGCGCCGGAGAGGATCAGCTCTTCCACCATCTCGCCGGTGACCACGTTGCCCGCCAGAATGACATGGTTGGGGCAGGCGTCACGGATTTTGCGCACGAACTCGACGAAGTGCTCGGAGTAGCCATTGGCCACGTCGACACAGATGAAGCGCAGCGCTTCGGACATGGCGAGGATCTGGCGGGTCTTGGCGAAGTCATCCGGTGAGGTGCCGGTCGATACCATCACATGGCCCAGCAGGGCCGGATCGGTTTCGTTGACGAAGGTTTGCCACTGCTCAAGGCTGTAGTGTTTGTGGACTGCAGTCATCATCTCGAAGCCAGCCAGGGTTCTGGCCATGGCGAAGCTGCCGACGGTATCCATGTTGGCGGCGATAACGGGAACGCCTTGCCATTGAGTCTGGGTGTGCTTGAAGGTGAACTGACGGGTCAGGCTGACTTGGGAACGGCTCTTGAGAGTAGAGCGCTTGGGGCGGAACAGGACATCCTTGAAACCGAGCTTCAAGTCTTCTTCGATACGCATTACAAATTCCTTATTGAGCCTTGTTGAAAGTCACTTTTGCAGTGGCAAATTTTCGGCAGGCGCAAAAAAACCGGTGGTTTTCAGGCCCTCCGGTTTACAACAGTGTAGGCAAAAATCCCTCCAGAACAAGACTGATAATTCACTCACTGTTGTGGTAGCCTTTGGCGTCACAACCTGAGGTTAACCACCAGTTTCATCCAGCACCGCTCGGTGCCTTGCTCCCCATCGATATTCCCGCCCGCTTGGGCCGCCCTCTGGCCACTCTTTGTCGCCTCTCTTCTGATCCGCCCGGCATTATCCAACTCACTGAAATAAATCGGATTGACCCCCGAGGCGACTGTGGTAGATCTGGGCGCAGGATTGACAAGGCAGGACCGTAAAATGGGCAAGATGATGGTGGGAATGACCCTGATGCTGGCACTGTGTGGCAGTGCGCTGGCAGAGACCCCGACCAGCTATGGCTGGATTGAGAAGGGACTTATTTTGCCTACCGGCGTGGCGGTGAAGATGAAACTCGACACCGGTGCGCTCACCTCTTCCCTCGATGCACGCTCCATCACCAGATTCAAACGGGATGGCAAGCCCTGGGTGCGCTTCAGGCTGGTGGTGACCGATGCCGACAGCGGCAAACTGGTCAAACAGCAGTTCGAGAGGCGGGTCGAGCGCAGCGTGACGGTGCGCGGGGCGGGCGGCATGGAGCAGCGGCCAACGGTGACCATGTCCATCTGTCTGGGAGACAAGGTGTATGAGGAGTGGTTCACCCTGCGGGATCGCAGCAAGATGATCTATCCGGTGCTGCTGGGCCGCCGCCTGCTGGCCGAGCTGGGCCCGGTGGATTCCAGTCGAACCTTTACCGTACAGCCAGCTTGTCATTGAAAGCACACAGCCCGCATCGCGGGCTGTTTGCTTATCTTGGCGGCGGCAGCGGGAGTAACACACTTACCTCCAGCCCCCCTTCCGGCCGGTTGTGGACATCGAGATCGGCGCCGTGCAGCTGGGCAATGCGCGAGACGATGGCCATGCCGAGGCCGACGCCATCCCCCTGCTGGGGATTGACCCGAAAGAAGCGTTCACACAGCCGGGGCAAGGCGCTGGTGGGAATGCCGGGGCCGTTGTCGCTCACATCCACTCTCACCCGGTTGCCCTCCCGCTGAACCCGCACCTTGATCTCGCCCTCCGGCTGGGTGTAGCGCAGCGCATTGTCGATGAGATTACTGAACAGCAGGTCGAGCAGGGTGGCCTGCCCCATCACCAGCAGCGGTAATTCACACTCCAGCGACAGTTGCTGATCCTTCTTGAGGGCAATGGGAGCCAGCGTTGCGAGGGTGCCTTGCAGCAGGTGGCCCACCTCCAGTTCGGTCAATACCAGCCCCTGCTGGTTGTCGATACGGGCCTGGGTCAGCAGTTGGCGGATCAGCCGATCGCTGCGGTCGAGAGCCTGCAGCATCTTGTGCAAGGACTGTTGGCGGCTGGCGTCATCATCGGCCGCCAGGGCATTTTCACTGTGGATGCGCAGCACCGCCAGCGGGGTGCGCAGCTCGTGGGCCGCCTCGTTGGTGAACTGTTTCTCCCGCTCGATGGTCTCCGCCAGCGCCAGCATCAACCGGTTGATCTCGTTGGTGAGAGGCGTCAGCTCCTGCGCGCTTACCTTGAGGCTGAGCGGGCTCAGGTTGGCGGGATGGCGTTCGCTGATGGCCTGGGCCAACTGGCGCAGGGGGGCCAGCCCGCGGGTGATGAGCCACCAGAGCAGGGCCAGCAGGAAGGGCAGGGTGATCAGCAGCGGCAGCATGGTGAGGGTGGCCATCTTGCTGGCCAGTTCGCTGCGCTCGTCATCCCGCTCCGCTACCACCAGCCAGGTCTGCTCCTGCTGGTTGTAGAGGGTGAAGGTGCGCCACTGGTGACGATCTTTTTCGACCGTGTCAAAGCCGATGGCCAGGGTGACCAGTGGCTGCTCCGGGGCGCTGGGGGCGCGCAGCAGCAGGCCGCCTTTTTCATCGAGCAGCTGGAAGTAGAGATTGCGTTCGAACTCGTGGCCGTAGGGGGTGATCTCCCGATCCTCGCCGGTCAGGTTGAGGCCGGGATCTTTTTGCCACTCATCGGGATTTTGCGCCTCCCACTCCTGATAGACGGTGCCGTTGGCGGGCAGCTGCCCCTGCTGGGCCATGTAGCGGGCCAGCAGCTGGTTGGTGATGCGGGCCGACTGGGCGAGGCGGGCATCAAACAGCTCCTCCATCTCATGGCTCGCCTCCATGTAGCCGATAAAGGCGCTGATGGTGAGACTCAGACTCACCAGCGTCAGGATACCGGTGAGCAGAAAGCGGCGAATGGAGCGGGGACGTTTCATCGTGCGGGTGTCCGGCTAGGTTGTTCGAGCTGGGGAATGATGTAGCCGACCCCGCGAATATTGCGGATGAGGTCACTGTAGAACTTCTTGCGCAGATGGTGGATATGCACCTCTACCGCGTTGCTTTCGGCCCCCTCGTCCCAGCCGTAGAGGCTCTGTTGCAGCTGATCCTTGCTCAGCACCCGGCCGCTCTGGCTGATCAGCTCCTGCAGCAGCTTGTATTCATGGGGGGTGAGTTTGACCGCCTCCCCCTGATAGGTGACCTGCTGGGATTCGGGATAGATAAGGATATCGCCATACTCCAGCACCGCCTGAGCCTGCCCCTTGCTGCGACGAACCAGAGCGCGCAGGCGGGCGTTGAGCTCCTGCAGGGCGAAGGGCTTGACCATGTAGTCGTCGGAGCCGGCATCGAGGCCGACCACCCGATCGTCCAGCGCATCGCGGGCGGTGAGGATCAGCACCGGCAGCTGGTGGCCCTCCCGGCGCAGCTTGCGCAACAGGCTGAGGCCGTCGATGTCGGGCAGGTTGAGATCGAGGATCAGGGCGGCGAACTCGTCGCTCTTGAGGGCCGTCAGGGCGGGCAATCCCTGTTGCAGCCAGTCCACCGTGTAGCCGCTATGGCGCAGTGCATCCTGCATACCATCCCCCAGCATCACATCATCTTCTACCAGCAGGATCCGCATTCTTTTCTCCCTGTTTGTTGGGTGTCGCGATGGGGCTCAGCGCCAGGGCGTGCCGTGGCATAAACAACGCTGCCCACCAGTATGCAAGCTGGTGGGCAGAGTTTAAATAGATCTTTGATCCATCAGGGATTTATAGCTTGGCCAGTTTTTCGCGGATCTCCATCCTGCGCCCTTCATCGGCCACTTCGCGGCCCGGGCGGGCCGGGGCGGCCAGCGCCTTGTCGAGGTAGGTTTTGGCCTCGGACTTGCGACCCTGATCCAGCAGGAAGTCGCCATAGAAGAAGTTGGGGTCGATGCCATCCGGATTGATGGCCAGCGCCTGCTTGAGCAGCTGCTCCGCCTTCTCGTCATCGCCAAAGCCGACCGGCCAGCCGGGCACCTGATAGTAGAGCGAGCCCAGACTGGTATAGGCGGAGCCGTCCAGCGCCTTGGGATCCTGCTTGAGCGCCAGCTCCAGCTTGGCCTTGGCCTCTTTCACCAGACCCAGTGCCCCCAGCCCCCCTTTGGCCCCCGCCCAGGTGCTCTTGACGATGGCCGACCAGATCAGCAGATCGGCGCGAAAAGGCTCCTTGGTGCTGGCCGCTTCGGCCTGGGTGCTCAGGGTCTCGAGGCAGCTCTCTTTCGCCTTGCCGGTCTGTTGATACTGGCAGACGGCCCACTGCTGCTGGATGGGCTCGAGAGCATCATCCGCGGCCATGACCGAGGTGGATCCCAGCAGGATGGCGATGGCACAAGAGGTCACGGAGTGACGGAAAAAGTTCATATTAATGCTCCTTCTTGGTCGGGATCGGGCGGGACAAGTCTGGTTGTGGCGCACTGTTGGCGCTGGTATCAGTCGTCCTTGGCTGAAGATGACGGGCATAACGTTTGATAATTGGCAGCTGTCTGGCCAGCGCCTTGTCGACAATGCCCGGCAGCAGGGCATTGAGCCGCACAAACAGTTTTTCCGGCCAGCCGAACCAGCTGCGGCGGGTTTCGTTGCACAGGGCGATGACGGCCTCTTCGGCCACCTCCTGCGGGCTGTCGGTCTGGGTGCCGAGCGCCGCATTCATCTCGTAGGCGGCTTCGGAATTGAGCTTGGTGCGGGTGGCGCGGGGGGCAAAGTGCAGCACCTTGATGCCGCTGCCCTCCAGCTCCCGTCCCAGCGCCTCGCTAAAGCCGCGCATGGCAAATTTGCTGGCGCAGTAGACGCTGTAACCGGGGTAGCCGATGCTGCCCAGGCTCGACCCCATGTTCATTATGATCCCCGGCTTGCGCAATCTGGGCAGTAGTACCCGGGTGAGCTGGATCGGTGCCTCGATATTGAGCAGCAGCTGGCGCTCCACCTGTTCGAAGCTCTGATCTTCCAGCCAGGCAAACTGGTTGCAGCCGGCGTTGTTGATCAGGATGTCGAGCCCGTTCTCCAGCGCCGGGTGTTGCAACAGCTTGGCCCGCTCCTGCGCAGAGCCGAGGTCGGCGAGTACCACCTGATGGCGCTCGGGATGCGGCAGTGACTTGCATAGCCGATCCAGCGCCGGACCGCGACGTCCGTGCAGCAGCAGGTGGGCCCCCTGGGCCGCCAGCTCCTGCGCCAGCTCTTCACCTATGCCACCGCTGGCGCCGGTGAGCAGCACGAGTTTCCCTTCAAGGTTCATGGTGTGGGTTCCCTTTTTGCTGTCTGCTGATCCGCTGCCGACTTACGGAGTGGCGGTGAGGTTGTAGAGCATCTCGCCATAGAGGCGGTAGACCACCTTGGTCGAGTGAATGATGGCCGCCTGATCCGCCGGGCTTTCGACCCGATCCATCAGGGATTCAAAGAACTTGAGGTGTTCCTGATCCAGGGTGCCGTGAGAGCTCAGGTAGCTCATCGCCTGCGGTGGCAGGCCGAGACCCTTTTTCAGCTGGTCGGCGACGGTCAGCGCGATGGCCACGCTGGTGCCTTCCAGTACCTGCACCATGCCGAAGAAGCCCATGGGGTTGCCGCGCTGGATCTGGTCGTAGAGGAAGGCGACCATCAGCTCGATGGGCAGCCCGGGCTGGCCGTGGCGTACCGCCTCGGCATCGCCGCCACAGGCGCGGATGTCGTTGAGGATCCACTCCTGATGGCCATACTCCTCGTCGATGTACTCGGCAAGGGCGCCACGCACCCACTCGTACTCCTGACCCAGCTTGCCGCCGGTTGCCATCAGGAGCGGAATAGTCTGGCGCACGTGATAGTAAGCCTGTGCCAGAAAGGCGAGATAGGTGTCACGGCTGATGTCGCCACGGCGGCAGGCTTCGATGATGGGGGCATTGAACAGATGCTCACGCTCACTGGCAGTGGCTTGTTGCAGAGTCTGATAGAAGCTCATGACGATTCTCCGGTAAGGCATTGGCTAATTTGTTGGGAAAAGTGTTGGTAAATCTCGTTGCGACGGGGACGCCCGTTGGCGGTCAGCAGCCCGGGATGTTGATCCAGCGCCACCGGCAACCAGTGGTGCAGCCGGGCATAATCGGGCAGCCGCTGGTTCAGACCGGCGATCTGGCGTGGCAGATCCGCCTCTTTCCCCGGCAGGGGCTGGATCAGCGCCACGTTGGCCGGTTGCCCGTCGCCAAAGACCACGATGCGGGCGATGGCGGGGCAGAGCTGAGCCTCGGCTTCCACCCACTCCGGTGAGAAGTTGCGGCCAAAAGCGGTGATCTGGACATTCTTCTTGCGCCCGGTGATATGGAGGTAGCCCTCATCATCCAGATGACCCAGATCGCCAGTGGCGATCTGCATGGCAGAAGGTTCGCCAGCGGCAATCTGTTCGGGAGTCGGTTCGTTGTTGCCGAGATAGCCCAGCATGGCACTGCCGCTCACCATAATTTCGCCATCGCTGGCGATGGTGACCTGACAGTGGGGCAGGGGGCGGCCCACGCTGCCAGGCTTGTCAGCATCCGGACTGTTGAGCGCCACCACGGAGCCACACTCCGAGAGGCCATACCCCTCATAGACCGGCAGGCCGAGCTGGCGGGCATGTTTGATCAGGTCGGGGGCCACCTTGCCGCCACCGACGGCAATAAAGCGCAGGCTCTTGAGCTGTTGGGCCAGCGTCGGTGTGCTGGTGCAGAGTGCCAGCAGCAGGCGCAGCAGCTCGGGCACCAGCACCAGACTGTGGGTCGGCCAGCGCAGCAGCGCCTCCCCCAGCATGGCCCCATTGAGCGAGCTGGAGCCGGTGAAGCCGAGCTCACCGAGGGATGGAATACGGCTGCAGGCGCCGGTCAGCAGCGGCACATAGAGGCCGGTGATGTTCTCAAGCAGGGTCGCCAGCGGCAGCAGGGTCAGGTGTTTTTCCACCTTGGCTGACGCGACCCGCTCGGCCAGCGCATGGCTTACCGCCATCATCTGGTTCAGGGACAGGCAGACGCCCTTGGGCTGGCCCGTGGTGCCGGAGGTGTAGGTGATCTTGGCGGTGCCCTTGGGCAGCGCCGGTCGATTGGTCGGGGTATGGCGCCACAATGGCAGCTCGCCGGTGATCAGCGAGAGCGGCTCGGCGGCATGCCACCCCTGATGATGTGGGCCGACCAGCGCATCGGCGCCGCTGCTCTCCAGCAACCAGGCCTGCTGGGCCTGACTGAAGAAGTGGGGCACCGGGATGACTACGATCCCTGCTTTGGTACAGGCCAGATCCAGCAGCGCCCATGGCAGGCCGTTGTCCAGTTGCAGCGCCAGACGGCTGATGTCGAGCTGTTGCAGCTGGCTGGCCAGACGCTGGATCTGCTGCCACAGGGTCTGGTAATCGAGGTGCTGCTGGCTGCTCAGCAGCGCAGGGGATTGCGGATTATCGCGGGCATGTTTGGCGATGGCGTCGAACAGGCTCATTGGGCGCACCTTTTCTCACAGGTCAGGGTTGCATCGGTAAAAAGCACTGGCATGGGGGCCAGCAGATTGAGCAGCAGGCTGCTCTGGGCCAGCACCTCGCGCCCCTGATTGATGTCACCCACCATCACCTTGGGTTGGCAACGGTAGTACTCACCCCAGGCATCGGCGTCGGCACCCACCTGATGGGCCTGTGCGGGGGCCAGCTCCACCGGATTGAGTTGCAGACGGGCAAAGCTGTTGCGCAGCTTGGCGGTGCCGGTAAAGACCACGTAGTCGAGGGCGTTTTCACACAGCATGCGGCAGAGGGAGGCAAACATCAGGCGGGCATTGCCCGGTTCGCTGCAGGCCAGATTGCCCACTTCGATAATGCGGTTGCGTGCCGGATAGACCCCGAGGCGGGTGTTGATGGCGGCCTCGATGGGTTGTTCCAGATACTGTTCCAGATAGAGAGGCCCCTCACTGGCATGATTGAGACCACAGGCACCGACCAGCGTCCCGTCCGCCCGATAGAGCCCCAGCAGGCAGGGGAGAAAATGGGGGATACGGGCGTTGAACTCGAGGGTATAGGCGGCCTGGATATAGCTTTGCAGCGCCATGACCTGCTGCGGGGACTCGGCCAGGATCAACCTGTAGGGGGCTTGGATCTCGATGGTCATGGGTGACTCCTTCTCTTGCGATGGTTTGAGAGTAAAAGCCCAAACTTAAGAAACCCTTAAGCAGCAAAAAAAGTTGTCAGCGACGCGACGGGCAGGCAATCTGCGCCGCTGTTATCCAACAGGAAGCACCCAAGAGGAACCGCCATGTCATCCAGTGTCTGCTGCCCCCTGTGCGCCAGCGCCCAAGCTTACTCCTTGCCGGTGGCGGGCAAGCGCTATCATCGTTGCCTCGCGTGCGAGCTGGTGTGGCTGGATGAAGCGGATCATCTGGATGAGGCGGCGGAGAAGGCGGTCTATGACGGTCACGACAACCGGGTGGATGATCCCCGTTATCGCACTTTTCTGATGCGGGCCTTTGGCGAGGTGCTGAGCCGGGTAGCGATCCCGGCCAGTGGCCTCGACTTTGGCTGCGGCCCGGGCCCTGCGCTGTTGGCGATGGGGCGCGAGGCGGGTTACCAGATGGCGGGGTACGACAAGTTCTACGCCGATTTTCCCGAATTGTTGGCGCGCCAGTACGACTTCATCACCAGTACCGAGGTGATCGAGCATATCGCCGAGCCACGCGCCGTGCTGGAGCAGTTGTGGGGCTGCCTCAAACCCGGTGGCGTGCTGGTGTTGCAGACCCAGCGGGTGCTCAGTGACGAGCGGTTCAAAAACTGGCGCTATCGCCACGACCCGACCCACATCGTCTTCTTTGCCGAGGCATCGTTTCAGGTGCTGGCCGCCAGCTGGCAGGCCGAGCTCAGCTTCCCCCACGCCGATGTGGCGGTATTGCACAAAGGCAAGCCCTGAGGCGTAATGCCGATAAGTTAGGCGCTGTCCCAATTACGTGTTGAAAGGCTAATCTTGAAGTAGGCCATCACCTTGAGGTCTACCATCATGGATACCCCAGCCTTTCAACACCTGTTGTCTCTCTTTCCACTGCTTACCCTGCGCCAGCGCCGTGTTGCTCAGCAGGAGCTCACTGCACCCCACACCATTGCCTCACTTAATACCCAGTTACCGGCATGCAACGGTTGCCCCTATTGTCAGGCCGATGTCACCCAGCTGNGCTCACTGCACCCCACACCATTGCCTCACTTAATACCCAGTTACCGGCATGCAACGGTTGCCCCTATTGTCAGGCCGATGTCACCCAGCTGGCGCCTTGGGGATGGAGTCGGGGACTACGCCGCTACCGTTGCAAACAGTGTCTGCACACCAGCACCATCCTGACCAAGACGCCCTTGGCCCGGTTGCGTAAAGCAACAATGCTGGGAAGACTACGCGTAAGCCCTCATCGAAGGACTGACCGTTCGCAAGGCCGCTCTGCGTTGCGGGGTCAGCAAAAACACCGCTTTCCTCTGGCGTCACCGTTTCTTGCGCGCAATGGCAACCCATCAAGCCACGCGGGAAGAGGGCGTCGCGACCATGCGCCGTCGCCGTATGCCCATGGAGTGTCTGGTCTGGGCCATCATCGGCATGGCCATCTTCCGCCACGTCCCCATGACCCAGCTGGTCAATCAGCTCGATATCCTGT
>NZ_MQSY01000063.1:0-483 GCF_001921245.1 Aeromonas sp. YN13HZO-058
GAATACATGAAAGCCAGCATCCGGGCCAAGGTGGAGCACCCATTTCGCATCATCAAGCGACAGTTCGGCTTCGTGAAAGCCAGATACAAGGGGTTGCTGAAAAACGATAACCAACTGGCGATGTTATTCACCCTGGCCAATCTGTTTCGGGCGGACCAAATGATACGTCAGTGGGAGAGATCTCACTAAAAACTGGGAATAACGCCTTAAATGGCGAAGAAACGGTCTAAATAGGCTGATTCAAGGCATTTACGGGAGAAAAAATCGGCTCAAACATGAAGAAATGAAATGACTGAGTCAGCCGAGAAGAATTTCCCCGCTTATTCGCACCTTCCCTAGCAAAAACACCTTTTAAATTTTCCGCCCTACAGGGCGAATATAACCACATCTTAACTGAGGTTACATTTCTGTTTTCTGTTTTCTGTTTTCTGTTTTCTGTTTTCTGTTTTCTGTTTTCTGTTTTCTGTTTTCTGTTTTCTGTTT